>WFRX01000269.1 GCA_015486285.1 bacterium | reverse complement strand
GAGTGAGACGCCATGATTTCCGGAAAATCAGCCATTGCTCCGCGCAGGGCAGGGGTCCTGTTCACCTTACTCTTCCTTCTGGTCGGCTGGTCTGTTTCCCTGGTTCCCGGGACGGCTGTTGCAGGCTTCGATCCCTTCGAGGCTACCATCGGGGAATTGAACCGGGCCTTTGATGAGGGCCGCCTGACATCGGAAGAGCTCGTCAGGTACTATCTGGATCGGATCGAGGCCTTCGAGGACAAGGGCCCTGAAATCAACGCCCTGATCACGATCAATCCAAAGGCCCTTGATCGGGCGCGGACCGGGAACGGATGGAAAAGGGCCCGAGAAGCCTGTTGCACGGCATCCCGATCATCCTGAAGGACAACTACGACACGGCCGACCTGCCGACTACGGCCGGTTCCGTGGCCCTCGAGGGCTCGTACCCCGCCAGGGACGGCAACATCGTGGGGCGGCTGCGGAAGGCGGGCGCCGTGGTCATCGGAAAGGCGAACATGAGCGAGTTCGCTCTCTCCCAGGGGTGGTTCGGATACAGCTCCCAGGGTGGCGTTACGCGGAATCCGTACAACCTCAGGCGGAACGCGTCGGGTTCGAGCAGTGGAAGCGCGGCGGCCGTTTCGGCCAACTTCGCGGTTATCGCCACCGGGACCGATACGGCGGGCTCGATTCGTGCACCGGCGGCGGTGACCGGCGTAGTGGGCCTCAAGCCCACCCTCGGGCTCACAAGCCGGAACGGCATTGTTCCGGCCGCGCTCTCCTTCGATGTGGGCGGGCCGCTGGCCCGGACGGTCACGGATGCGGCCATCGCACTCGACTTCATGGCAGGGGTCGATGAGAGAGACCCTCGAACCCGGGAGTGCCGGGGACGGTACCCGAGGGATTACAGGACCGCTTTGTCCGTCGATGCCTTGCGAGGTGTTCGACTGGGGGTTGCCAGGCAGTTCCTCGGGGGAAACCCGGACGTAGACCAAGTGTTCGAGAGGGCGCTCTCTACATTGAGAAAAATGGGCGCCGTCCTCCTGGACGTGCAGGTCCCCCCGTTGCTTCTTGCGGCCTGGGACGTGATGGACCCGGTCATCGACGGGGAATTCCGGCCCGAACTGGAGGCGTATCTCGCCGGCTTGCCGCCGGGACAGCCGCGCACCCTTGCGGGGATCATCCGGATCAGCGAGTCCGCGCGGGTGAAACGCTCGAAAAGGCCTGTCAATCCCGCTCGCATCAAGGCCTTCGAGGAGGCTGAAAAGAGCCGGGGCCTGGCCGACACGGGTTTTCTGTATCTCCTGTCCAGCGAAATCCCCCGGGCGAGGAAATCGTTACGGGGCATCCTGGAAGAAAAGCGGATCAAGGCGATCGTGATGCCCACGATTCCCTGCCCTGCATCGCCCCTGTTCAACGAGGAGGACCCCGAATACGTCTGTAACGTGAGCGATCCTTACACGGGCTGTTATCTGGCCAGCCTGACGGGCTATCCGGAGATATCCGTCCCTGCGGGCCTGACCCGGGACGGGATGCCGGCGGGGCTTTCTTTCCTCGCGCTTCCTTACAACGAACCGGCCTTGATCGGGTTTGCCTATGCCTTCGAGCAGGCCGCTCATGCCCGCAGGCCCCCGAAGTACACCCCGAGGCTTCCCGGGAACGGATCCCTAGAGGAGTAGATATGGCGGTTTTGAAACGGCCTGCGCGCATGAGCCTGTCCGCACGGGTCCTCCTGGGGCTCGGTCTGGGTATCGGCACCGGCCTGTTCTTCGGAGAGTCGGTGGGTTTTCTCCAAACCGCGGGGGAGGCGTTCATCCAGCTGTTGCAGATGACGGTTCTCCCCTACATCGTTGCTTCCCTGCTCACGGCCCTGGGCAGGCTCTCCCTGGCAAGGGCCGCCGTCCTGGCTAAACGATGCGGCCTTCTTCTCCTGCTGCTGTGGGGAATCGCTCTCGGCATGGTGCTCACCTTTCCGGCCCTCTTCCCGCACTGGGAGTCGGCATCCTTCTTCAGCACCTCTATCGTCCGGGAAACGGGCCATTTCGATTTCCTGAAGCTCTACATTCCCGCCAACCCCTTCTTTTCTCTTGCGAACAGCATCGTGCCCGCCGTGGTCCTCTTCAGTATCGCGCTGGGCGTGGCGCTTATCGGCGTGCAGAACAAGGAAGGGCTGCTCAGGGGCCTTGCCGCCTTGACCGACGCCCTGGTGCGGGTCACCGGTTTTGTGGTCGGCCTGGCGCCCATCGGTGTGTTCGCCATCGCGGCGAGCGCCGCCGGAACGATGGATGTGCAGCAATTCAGGAATCTGCAGGTCTACATGATCATTTACATGGCCCTCGCCCTGGTGATGGCCTTCTGGGTGTTGCCGGGCCTGGTGACGGCGCTGACGCCGCTGCGGTACCGGGACGTGATCGGCCCGGTCAGCCGGGACGCGCTCATCACGGCCTTTGCCACGGGCAATGTGTTCATCGTCCTTCCCATCCTGGGGGAGGGGTGCAAGCGAATGCTGGAGCCGCTGGACCGCGGGGACGGGGAACTCGCGTCCGCCGTGGATGTGATCGTTCCCACCTCCTACAGCTTTCCGAGCGTGGGCACCGTTTTCTCCCTCAGCTTCGTCCTGTTCGCGGCCTGGATTTCCGGCTCGCCCCTGTCGGTGACGCAATACCCCGCCTTTGCCGTGACAGGCCTGTTCAGCATGTTCGGGGGCGTGAATGTGGCCATTCCCTTCATGCTCGACCTCCTGCGCATCCCGGCGGACACGTTTCAGCTCTTTGTCGTGGTCAGCCAGGTCGCTGTAGTGCGGTTCGAGTCCCTCCTCTCGGCCATGTACACCATAAGCCTCGCCTTGCTCGGCGCGAGCGCCGTCGCCGGTCTGATCGAGATCCGATGGAGACGTTTGTTTCGCTACCTCGTGATTACTGCGGCATCCCTGCTGGCCGTCATGGGGGCCCTTTACCTTGTTCTGAACTATGGGTTGAAACACGAATATGAGCAATACCGCATCTTCATCGAGATGGGTCTTCTGAAGGAGCCGGCCCCCTCGAAGATCCATGATTCGGCCCTGCCCCCGCCGGAGGCCCCTACCCCGGAACAGGCGCGGCTCGACAGGATCTTCGAGAGGGGGAGCCTTCGGGTCGGTTACGTGAAGGACGCGCTCCCCTTCGCCTTTCAGAATCAGTCGGGACATCTGGTGGGATTCGACATCGAGATGGCGAATCAGTTGGCGAGGGACATGAATGTCACCCTCGAGCTCGTTCTCGTGAAGCGCAATGAAATCGTGAAAAGGCTCAATACGGGGCAGATCGACATCCTGATGTCCGGTGTTCCGATCGTGATCTCCCGGGCCCGGGACGTGGCCTTCTCCCGCCCATACATGGAACAGACCCTCGCCTTCATTGTGGAGGACTACAGAAAGGAGGCGTTCAGCAACTGGGAGACGATTCGCAAGATGCCTTCCCTGAAGCTCGGCATGATGGGTATGCCCTATTTTACCAGCCGGGTCCGACATGCCCTGCCGCAGGCAAAGATCGAGATTCTCGATTCGCCGCGGGAGTTTTTCACGCGCAGGAAGGGGCAGCTCGACGCATTCCTGTACTGGGCCGAGGCGGGTTCCGCCTGGAGCCTGATCTATCCGGATTACTCCGTAGCTGTTCCGCATCCATTGGTCATCCGCACGCCCATGGCCTATCCCATGCCGAGGGAAGCCCACGACCTGGTCCGGTACGTGAATGACTGGATCGCCGTGAAGAAGGCCGACAAGACCGTGGAAGAGCTCTACAATTACTGGATCCTCGGAAAGGAGGCCGTAAAAACCGAGCCCCGTTGGTCCGTGGTACGGAACGTACTCCACTGGGTCCACTGACAGGCCGTTAAAAAAGTGGATCCCGAGGGATGGAAGGGGCCGGGATCAACCTTCGGACTCCAGGACGCCCTCCACGAGGAACGCCAGGTAGCCGATAATGTCCCTGGAGGAGAGGATCCTCTCCGGCCGGCCTTGTTCATCGACGAGCGGCAGGTGACGCAGATCTCCGACCATCATTCGCTGCAGGGCGAGGGCCAGGAGCTGATCCCCTCGAATCACCTCCGGGTTGCGCGTCATGTACCGGCTCACCGATGCGGCGGCCGGATCTTCCACCTTCCCGACCACCTTGTAGAGAATGTCCCGCTCCGTGAGGATGCCGCTGAGCTTTCCCGCCCGGTCCGTGATGAGCAGACAGCCGATCTTTCGGTCGCGCATGGTCCGGATTGCCGCGTCCAGGGGAGTGTCGTCCGGCACGGAAACGGCTTGGACGGGGTTCAGGACCTGAACCTTGTCCCTGCTGAGGCTTTGCTCGACAACGCTTCTGATGCGGGCAAGGGGTACGTCTTCGTGTACCAGGCTGGCGTGGCATGCTTCGCAATGATCCGCGCCGGGCAGGTTGTCATGACCGCAGCTCATACATCGCATCTCGGGCCTCCTTTACGTCGCCTCTTCAGATACCTCCCAGGTTTGCCCCAGGCGGTAGAGCGCATTCATGTCGGGACTCTTCCTGGCCTCTGCCTCGTGGACCTGTTCCAGCAAGAGCTGGTCGTGGACCGGTTTGTCGATGCATCGAAAGACGCCCACCGGCGTGGGAAAGTCCGGCGGGCCCATCCGCGAAAGAAAATAGGCCAGGGTGGGTTCTTCGGCCTTTTCGTCGTGGACGAGGAGGCCTTCCTCCCCCACCTCGGCGACGTCGACGACCTCGGGGTGGAGCCCCTTGAGGCGGATTCCTTTCTGCCGCTTCTTTCCGAACCGCATCGGTTTGCCGTGCTCGAGGTAGAGCACGTTTTCAAGCTTGGCGTCCGGGTCGGTCAAGTGCCTCCATGCGCCGTTGTTGAAGATGACGCAGTTCTGCTCAATCTCCACGAGGGCCGCACCCCTGTGTTCGGCGGCCCGGAGAAGAACATCGGACATGTGGTGTTGGAACATGTCCACCGTGCGGGCGATAAAGCTTGCCTCGGCGCCGATGGCCACACCGATCGGATTGACGGGGTTTTCGATGGAGCCCTGGGGGCTGGATTTGGTGCGCTTTCCGAGCTCCGACGTGGGGGAGTACTGGCCTTTGGTCAGGCCGTAGATCCGATTGTTGAACAAGAGGATGTTGATGTCCACGTTTCGGCGCAGGGCATGGAGGAAATGGTTGCCGCCGATAGCCAGGCCGTCTCCGTCGCCCGTTACGACCCACACCTGGAGGTCGGACCGGGCGCCCTTCAATCCGGTCGCAAGGGTCGGGGCGCGGCCATGGATCGAATGGATGCCGAAGGTGTTCATGTAATAGGGAAAGCGACTTGAACACCCGATCCCGGAAATGACGACGAAGTTCTCTCTCGGAATGCCCAGCTTAGGCAGGGTCTGCTGGACCTGGGCCAGGATGGCGTAGTTTCCACACCCCGGGCACCACCGGACCGCCTGGTCGGAGGCAAAATCTTTTCGTGTGAGCGTCCGGGCTTCCGCTGCATCGGTCATGAGAGCATCTCCTCGATTTTTTGTTCCACCTCGGATATCTCGAAAGGCCTTCCCTTGACCTTGCAGAAGGAGACCGCGTCGGTCAGGTATCTGGCGCGGATCAACAGGGCCAGGTGCCCGAAATTGAGTTCAGGTATGAGGATCTTCCCGTACCTTGAAAGCGCCTTTTCAAGGCCCTTGGGGAAGGGGTTCAGGTGACGGAGGTGGAGATGGGCCACGGCATGGCCCTTGCTCCGGGCCCTGAGGCATGCGCTGTATGCGGCCCCAAAGGTCCCTCCCCAACTGAGCACGAGCAAGTCCCCCTCAGGGGGGCCGTCGGGATGGGCCTCGGGGATGAAATCCGCGATCCGCTGGATCTTTTCCGCCCGCAGCCGGCACATGCGCTGGTGGTTTTCGGGATCATAGCTGACATTGCCGGCCCCGTCCTCCTTCTCGAGCCCGCCCAGGCGGTGTTCCATCCCGGCGGTGCCCGGGATCACCCACGGACGCGCCAGTGTTGCGTTGTCGCGTGCATAGGGCAGGAAGCCTTCCGGGTCCGTGGGATGTGTACATTCGATGGGCTCCAGATCCTCGAAACGCGGGATTCGCCAGGGTGCCGCGCCGTTGGCAAGGTAGCCGTCCGTCAGCATGAAAACCGGGGTCATGTGACGCACCGCGATACGGAAAGCCTCGATGGCCACATCGAAACAGTCCGTCGGGCCGGCCGCTGCGAGGATCGGGACCGGGCTCTCGCCGTTGCGGCCGTATAACGCCTGCAGCAGGTCCGCCTGCTCGGTCTTGGTCGGCAGGCCCGTAGACGGACCGCCCCGCTGGACATTCAGGATGACGAGGGGCAGCTCAAGCATGATCGCGAGATTGATCGCCTCGCTTTTCAAGCAGATGCCCGGGCCGCTGGTTCCGGTGAGGGAAAAGGCACCTCCGAAGGAGGCGCCCACGGCGGAGCCCATTGCGGCGATCTCGTCTTCGTACTGGATGGTCCGAACGTCCAGGTGTTTCAGCTTTGCCAGTTCGTGCAGCACATTGGAGGCGGGGGTGATCGGGTATGAGCTGTAGACGAGGGGCTTTCCCGCCAGCCGGGCGGCGGTGACGAAGCCGAGAGCGCTCGCCTCGTTTCCGTTCACGATGCGGTAGGTCCCCGGGGCGGACGGAGCCTTGTTCACAATGAACCGGGTCGCGAAGGATCCTTCCGCCTCGCCGAATGCATACCCGGCCTTCAATGCCTTTCGATTTGCGTCCGCCACTTGGGGGGCCTTGGAAAATTTCTCCTCGATCCATCGAAGAGTGGGCTCCAGGGTACGGTCATAGAGCCAGTAGACGAGGCCGAGGGCGAAAAAATTCTTGCAGCGGCGCTTTCCCCGGCCGTCGAGATCGGCTTCCTGGAGGGCGTCGAGGGTCAGGGTGGTGATCGGAACCGCCTGGAGCCGGTACCTCTTCGAAAGATCCTCGTCTTCGAGGGGAGTTTCCCGGTACCCGGCCTTCTTCAGGTTGAGGTCGGTGAAAGCGTCCCGGTCTACGATCAGCAGCCCCTTGGGCTTGAGTTTGGGAAGATAGACCTTCAAGGCGGCAGGATTCATCGCCACAAGCGTATCCGGAGAATCGCCCGGCGTGTAAATCGGAGTGGCGGAAAAGTTGACTTGAAAGGCGGAAACGCCGGCCAGCGAGCCGGCCGGAGCGCGGATCTCGGAAGGGTAGTCGGGGAAGGTTCTCACATCGTTTCCAGAGAGGGCCGATGTAGCCGTGAACTGAGAGCCGGTGAGCTGCATGCCGTCCCCGGAGTCTCCGCAGAACAGAAGGGTCGCGCCATCGATTTCCTGTATTCTTTTGGAGGGCTTGCTCATGCTCGGCTCAACCTCCTTCCCGCTTGTTGGGCAGGTTGTTCGGATCAGGGGGCAGGTTGAGTACATGCTGGGCGACATGCTCAACCAGGTGGTGGACGATGTCCTTGTGCCGGACGCAGGTAACGATCTTTCCGTCGTCGTCCAGGATGGGGATGTTGCGGAAGCCTCCCTTGTGCATCTTCAGGATGGCGCTTCGAATCGGCTCCTTCTCGTGGAGGCAGACCGGATCACGGGTCATGATCTCGGAGACGGGCCTCGCCAGCGCGCCTTCGACGCAGACGACTTTGTTGAGGACGTCCCGCTCGGTGAAGATTCCCGTAAGCCTGCCTTCGCGGCAGAGCAGCGCGTAGCCGGACCGTCCCTCCTGCATTTTCCGGATAACGTCGCCCACCGATGCCGTCTCCTCCAGGACGACGGGCGGATCCATTTTCAAAGCGATCACCTCGACTTCCTGTACGCTCTTTTCAATAATCATGGGGCCCTCCAGGTTCCCGGGCGGGTAGCGGTGGTTTCGGGAGAACAATGATCCCCCTCCAGGATCGAACCTAGTAGGAAGGAAGCGGTTTGTCAAAAGGCAAGCCCCTTGACGTCGAATCATCGAGAAGCCTATAAACGGATCCCTGCGGGAGGGTGTGGATCGGAGGAGGGGGCGGAAGGACTATGTGAGGGGGCAGGATGCCAGAGGAGTTTGAAAACGGTGATCCTCTGCCGGTGCGTTCGACGAGCATACGGCGCAGGCTCCTGCGTGACCTGGCCCTGGTGTTGCTGGGCACGGCAGGGGTGCTTCTTGCCGTTGGGATCCTTCTGGGCGCAAAGGCGAAAAGAGAGATCGCCGCTTCCTGGATCGAACGGACCACTCAGGAGTCCCGGAAGGCATTCGGCGCGTACTTCGACTCTCTGGAGAGAGGCCTGATTGTTGCCCAGAAATGGGGCCGATTGGGGGCGTTGGACCTCTCCGCCGTTCGCGCGCTGAATGCGAAATTCATGCCCATGCTGGAAGAGATGCGGATCGAGGCGGTTGTGATCGGCGGTTCGGACGGATCGTCCTATTTCCTGCGCCGGGAGACGAACGACTGGCTGACCCGGGCCACGCGGCCGGAGGGAAAGACGGGAGCAGTCATTTGGCAGCGGTGGAGTCGGGAGGGAAAGCTCCTGAACGCCTGGGCGGGGTCGTCGGCATACGATCCGAGGAAACGGCCATGGTTCCAGGGCGCCCTGGGAATGAAAGGCAAAGACGGGCTTTTCTGGACGAAGCCTTACCTTTTTGCCTCCACGGAAACCCCCGGCATCAGCGTCTCCAAGGCCTGGCGGGACGAGAAAAAGCCGCAAAGCATGTTTGTCGTCGGTTTCATGTTCCCCTGGTTACGATCTTTGATCTCCTGTCCCGACTCGAAATCGGCCGGGAGGGGAGGGCGTTTCTGTTCACGGACGAAGGCCTGATCTTTGATCCGAGACAGGGAGAAGGAACGGAAGGGACAGCGGAAAATCGGGTTTCCTATCTCGTGCCGGCTGCCGAATATCGCGCGCCGGTCGTACGTATGGCGGTGGAGCGGTGGCGGCAGCATAGAGGAGCGAACGACAAGCCGGTCCGGTTCACGGTAGAGGGAAAGCGGTGGTGGGTGGGTTTCATCCCTCTGGCCCCCAGGTCCGGATCTCTCTGGTTCGGGGTCGCGGTGCCCGAGAGAGACTTCCTCGGGGCTGTCGCCAAGAACGGCTATCTGGCGGGCCTCCTCCTGTTCGCAATGCTCGGCCTCGGGATCGTGATGGCGGTGTTGGTCGTGAAACGATACAGCCACCATCTCCTGGATCTTCCAAGGGCCGGTGTGGACCCGAAAGATCCCGAGGGTGCCATTTTGTCGCTGATCCGGGAAGGGGAGGGCGGTACGGTGGAGTTCAAATCCACCATGCGGATGAACCTGAGGACGGGGAAGGCGGACAAAGCCGTCGAGTTGGCCTGGCTCAAGGCCGTGGCGGCCTTCATGAACACGACGGGCGGGACCCTGCTGATCGGGGTCGATGACGAGGGCAGGATTCAGGGGATCGAACCGGACGGTTTTGCAAACGAGGACAAATGCAGGCTGCACTTCAAGAACCTGATCGCCCAGCATATCGGGCTCGAGCATTCCGGCTCGCTGCACCTTGAAATTCACAGGATTGAGGGGCGGCAGGTGGTCGTGATCGAATGCGAGCGATCCGACAAGCCGGTCTTTCTTTCCCATGGGAAGGAAGAGGAGTTCTACATCCGAAGCGGGCCGTCAAGCGTGAAGCTGCCCGTGAGCAAGGTGATCGAGTATCTGGAGCACCGGAAATAGGCCGCGGCACGCATTGCAGGCTGCGGATGTGACACGAACAGGGGGGGCGCCCCCCTAAGCGGATTTCTTTGCCGCTTTTTCCGCCTGGACCGCTTTGAGCTTTTTCCACACCTCTTCCGCCTGCTTCCCGGCTTCGTCAAGGTCCCCTTCATTGCGGATTACGAAGTCGGCGAACCCGAGCTTTTCATCGATGGGGAGCTGGGCGTCGAGGATGCGAGCCGCCTCCTCCTCGCTGATGCCGTCTCGCCGGACGAGGCGCTTGATCTGGGTTTCCCTGGAAGTGTAAACGAGCAGGAGTTTGTCAAACATGTACTGCATGTTGAGTTCGATGAGCAGGGGGATGACAACCTGGATGATCGCGTTCGGATCGGCCGAGGTGATTTCTTCCACCTGTTTGAGAAATTCCACCGCGATCTGCGGGTGGGTGAAGCCCTCCAGCTTTTTGCGCTTTTCCATATCCCTGAAAACGATGTCCGAAAGTTTTTTGCGATCGATGTTCCGGTCTTCCAGGAGGATTTGTTCTCCGAAATAGGCCACGATTTCCTTCCAAGCGGGCTTGTCCGGCTCCACCACCTGCCTGGCGATCACATCGAAATCGATGATGGGCGCACCAAGGTCCTGAAGCATGTTGGCCACGGTTGTTTTGCCCGTGGCGATGCCGCCGGTGACACCGACAAGAAGCCGGTTATCCTTCCCCCGGAGGAGTTCCAGTTGTTCGAAGCCGCCGTAAGCCGCGGGGAACGCCTTGGTCACGTCCGACTCGGCCCCCGCGTAACTGATCGGATAGCGGATTCCCCGGCGGTAGAGCACCTCCAGGCCGCGGAGGGCCTTGCCCATCATTGGCGCCGGAATAGCCATGACAAGGTCCTCATCCTGAGCGTGGCCGTACCTGCGCTCGCCATAACAGGGAATGGTCAAGGAAGGCTTTCCCGTCAGGTAGCACCGGGCGATTGCGTCCGAGCAGGAGGATTCCCCCACGCAAAAAAACTGCATCACTTCGTAATCTTCGAATTGAAGGGCGTTGATGAGGAGCATCATCTGCGCGGGGTTCGCGTAGATCAGGACGATGTCCGGGTCAAAGGGGTTATAGACCAGCGGGGCCATGGCCACGGCCTCGTATTTGCCCAGGGGAAGCCTGGGGATTGCGTTTTCGTATCGCTTCCCGTCCTCCTTGGTCTGTACCCACACGATGCTCCGGAAGGTGCCGTCCTTGAGAGGTTCCGGAATGTCCGTCATGCCGATGATGGAGGGGCACATGGGAGAGAGAAAATCGTCCAGATCCGCGCCGATCGTCCAGTCGAAATTCCGGACGAGCGTGATCATCTGGCACATGGTGATCTTGTTCTCCGGCCTACGCAAGAAGGGGATTTGACTCAGGTCCTCCTTGTTTTCGAGCATCTTGAAGGCGACGGGAAAGGACTTGAGCCTCATGAGAAGCTCCATTCTCCGAATCGGTTTCTCCCAATCTTGTGTAGTTGCCATGCGGGTTCTCTCCTCGTATGGATTATGTATGAAGATGAAACATGGTTACGCGGACGGGGGCCGCGCCCCGATCTGCTTTGCTTTCTGAAAGACGACGGGGGAAAAGTCCCCGTTCTTCAAGGCGTTGAGCAGATCTTCTTCACTCTCGATCGTGCCGTAGAATTCGGTGGCATACAGGCCGACCTCGCCCACCTCGTGTGCGTCGCTGCCTCCGGTAGCCGGAAGGCCGAGTCCTTCGGTGACGCGCGACGCAAAGTCATTTTCGCTTTCCGTAACCTTTCCGTTCAGCACCTCCACCGCATCGACATACCGGAACAAGGGTCTCGCCATCGCCTTCTCCGGCGTCAGCCCCGCCTGGTCTACACCCACCACGAGAAACCCGCGGAAGGGATGGGCCACGATCATGAAGCCGCCCGCTTCGTCGACCTCGCGCCTGAGGTCCTTCAAATCGACGATCCCCTGGATGTTTTTTTCAAGGCCGAAGACGAGGATGTCGCCCTGATTCGTCGTGATCTCGTTCCCCCGGAGGATCAGGAAGCCGTGGCGTTGCCGCAATTCTTCCACGCGGTCCCGGTCCCATACATAGTTGTGGTCGGTCAGGCAGATGCCGTCCAGGCCGATCCTTTTCGCTTCCTCGATCAAGGAGTCAACCGGAGCGGAGCTGCAGGGCGATGCAGGGGAGGTGTGAACGTGTAAATCAATGGTCGTCCTGGCAATGGATGCCCCGCGCTTTGCCTTGCGGACGTGCTGGATGCGTCGACGGGGGGGCTCCGGGGTCGGAAGGGCAGCAGCGGTCTGGGGCATTGCCGGTTCCGGGGTCCCCTCCAGACGGAATTCGGGAAACTCGAGATTCGGATTCGCCTCTTTCGACTTTTCCCACTCGAGGATTCGAACCGCCTCTGTTGCCGAATGGCAGCACTCGAGCAGAAGATTGGCGAAGTGGCGGCAGGCCTTCCGGCCGACCACCTTATGGACCTTTTGGCCGAAGCCTTCTTCCCCGATTCGGAACCCAACGGCCCCCTGGAGGAATGGAATCGCCCTCGGGCATTCCGGAGTGGTCCATCGATGCCACCTTCCGTCGATGCTGAGGATCTCCAGGTCGGCGATCCGAATCAGAACGTCGAGATCGATGCTGTAGATATCATCGTCCAGCACGCCGTGAACGGACAGGGTTTCCATGTCTTTCTGGCTGACGTCTACCAGCTTGTTCCGCGCGAATTTCAGCATGATTCAGCGGTCTCCTTCGTTCTGCGGTGGTTCGATCCCCTCCACCATCGAACTGCCCGGGGCAAAGGCGGCGCAGCGGTTGTAGAGCCGAATATTTTTCCTGACCATCTCGATGTAGACTTCGGGCGGAACATCTGCCCCGGGGGGGGCTGCATTGAGCTGGTCCTTGGTCATGGAGAGGATGACCCCGTGACAGCACTCCTCGACCATGAAGGCGAGCTGTTTGCAGTCCGTGGCATCCCCGATGAGGCCCTTGATGATCTTGAGCATTCCGGCGCCGATCCGGACACCGATCATTTTGCCGATCGCCTCGGCCGTCCGGAGGCAGGCCTTTTCCGGCGTGCGAAGAAACTCTGCCGTTGCGGCGGCGATTTCGAGGTCGGGCAACCGCACCAGGATTTCCACCTTGGCGTCTGTGAGTGTGTCTTGAAGACGGCAGGTGGATCGCAGGGTGTTTTCGTCGATGACTTCAACAGCGGTACATCGATTACGGGAGAAACGGGTGACATTCGGCGGCATTGTGACTGGCTCCTGGCGGCTCGCTGTGCGTTGTGTGAAGGAGAATTTGGAAGAGGTAGATTACCACAAACGCAGGGCGGCGAAAAGACTTGCCAACAGGCTTGTCCCTTTGGGCTCTTCCTGAAAGCAGGATGATTTCCTGTCGAAGGCGGCCCTGGCCGAGGCATTCCAGGTTGTTTTGTTTTTCTTTTTGGTGATAATTGGAAAGTGGCGGGGGCGAGATGAGCGCACGGTGACTTTCGAGGACGGGGAGTAAAAGCAGCGACCAGAAATCGGGACGGAAGGGGAAGAGATGGCGAAGACAACGAGGTTGATCATTGTCGGGGGATCTGCAGCGGGGCCCAGTGCGGCCGCAAAGGCCAAACGGGTCAACAGGGATCTGGAGGTGATGATCTTCGAAAAGGGGGACTTCGTTTCGTACGGGGCTTGAGAAACCCCCTACTACATCGGGGATGTAGTCAAGGACCATAAAACTCTCGTAGTGAGAACACCGGAACAATTCAAGGAGAAGCAGGGTATCGATGTCTTCTTGCGGCACCGGGTGCGTCGGCTGGATCCGCGGGCCGGGCGAATCGAAGTGGAAGACATCGACAAGGGAGAAACAAGGGCCCTGGATTTCGACAAACTCGTCTTGGCCACGGGCGCACGATCGCGGCGCCTCGGGATGCCGGGAGAGGAAGCGGAAAATCTCTTTACTCTCAAGGACCTGGGAGACGGGATTCGGTTGAAGGCGTACATCGATCGCGAACAGCCGAAGCGGGTGGGTATCCTGGGAAGCGGCTACATCGCACTCGAGATGGCCGAGGCATTCCGAACCCGGGGACTGGAAACGACGATCTTCTACAGGGGGACCCGGCCGGCCTCCCATCTCGAGCCGGAAATCGGCGATTGGATCCGGAAGGAACTGGATGAGAAGGGGGTGCAGTTTCTGCCGGAACACACGCCCCTTTCCTTTGTCCGAAACGGCAAAGGCAAGATTGTCGCTCTGGAGACATCGAAGGGGCAATACCCACTGGATCTTGTCTTGAGCGCGCTCGGGGTCGTCCCGAACACGGAGATCGCCGCCGAGGCGGGCATTGGCCGGGGCGAGACCGGCGCGATCCGGACGGACGAGGGGCAGCAAACCGATCATCCGGGCATTTACGCCGCCGGTGATTGCTGCGAGGTGTACCATCAGATCCTGGAAGGACCGGTCTACATGCCTCTCGGGGATGTGGCCAACAAACAGGGAAGGGTGGCGGGGGAGAACGCCGCGGGAGGGAAAGCGACCTTTGACGGCGTGATCGGCTCCAGCTGTTTTCAGGTCTTTTCCCTGCAGGTGGCATCCACGGGGCTTACCGAAAAGACGGCCCGGGGGAAAGGGTTGGACGTGGGCGTGCAGAACATCGAGGCCTCTTCCAAGGTGCATTACATGCCCGGAGCGGAGCCGCTGCTGTTGAAGATCGTTTTCGAAAGGTCGTCCGGAAGGCTCTTGGGGGGCCACATGGCAGGCAGGGAAGGGGTCGCCAGACGGATCAACACGCTCGCGGTGGCGGTCCAGAGCCGCTTGACGGTGCAGAGTCTGTCGAAGATGGATTTCGCCTATGCTCCGCAGTTTTCGGGCGCTTTCGACCCCATATTGATCGCCGCCGAACAGGCGCTGAAAAAGCTCTAAATCGAATCGCGAACAAGCGGGTATGCGCTCATGTGTGACACATTTGTCGTGCTGCCCCCGTTCACGGCGGACGGCTCTGTTGTATTCGGCAAGAACAGCGACCGGGAGCCGAACGAGGCCCAGGCCCTGGAGTTCCACCCTGCGAAATCCCATCCACGCGGGCAGACGGTAAGATGTACATACCTGGAAATCCCCCAGGCGGCCGAGACACATGCGGTACTCCTCTGCCGGCCCTTCTGGATGTGGGGCGCGGAGATGGGTGCGAATGAGAAGGGGGTGGTGATCGGCAACGAGGCGGTCTTTACCAAGATGCCCCTGAACAGGAACGGGGGCTTGACCGGTATGGACATGCTTCGCCTTGCCCTCGAACAGGCGGGCACGGCGGAGCATGCCGTGGAAGTGCTGATCCGGCTCCTTTCGGACCATGGGCAGGGAGGCATTTGCGGGTTTGAGGATAAGCGGATGGCCTACCACAACAGCTTTCTGTGCGCCGACCCGAAGGAGGCGTGGATCTTGGAGACCGCGGGCCCGCTCTGGGCCACGCGCAGGGCGGAGGGCTTTGCTTCCATCAGCAATGGCCTCACGATCGGAAAGGAGTTCGACGCCTGCCACCCGGATACGATTCGAACGGCGAGGGAGAAGGGATGGTTGAAGAAGGGAGCGGCCTTTGATTTTTCCCAGTGCTTTTCCGACTGGCTCTATACGACCTTTTCGGCAAGCGGCAACAGGCAAAATCGCTCCCTTTGCTTGATCCGGGGCGGAGCGGGGAAGGCAATCGATGTACGCTCCGCCCTGCGGGTCCTGCGGGATCATCGGAGTAAGGCGTATCGGCCGGACCGGCACCTGCTCGGGGATCGTTTGTGCGCCCATGCGGCAAACAGGGTCACCCGGAACGCAACGCAGACGACCGGCTCTCTGGTTGCGCACTTGAAAGGTGAACGGTACACCTTCTGGGCAACCGGAACCTCCGCGCCCTGCACAGGGGTGTTCAAGCCGGTCTGGTTCGGAACGAGTCCCCTGCCGGACCTGGGCCCGACGCCGGGGGGCAGGTTCAACGCCGACAGCCTCTGGTGGCACCACGAAAGGCTCCACCGTAGCGTACTGCTCGATTTCCCGGTGCGGATCCATGCCTATCGGGAGGAACGGGATGCCCTGGAGGGGGAATTTTTCGACAAGGCCGGACATGTTCCTCCAGGGAAGGAATCGGAGTTGACGGGAACGGCCTTTGCGACGGCTCGGGAGGCAACGGATCGCTGGATCGAGCGGGTACGCTCCCTTCCGGTCCAGGGCGGGGTCTGGAGGGGCTATCGCCGGTACTGGCGGCGGCAAAACCGCAAGGCCGGCGTGGACATTCGATGAAGGGCATGCAACGACATTTTGACCCAGCCGCCTACTGAATGATGCCTCCCCCTATGAGTACATCTCCCCTGTACCAGACGGCCGACTGTCCCGGTGCGACCGCCTGGTGCTGTTCGGGCGGCAGGCGGATGTGAACGGTGTCGGCGCCGCGCACCCGGAGTTCCGCCGGGAGGGGCGTGGTTCGGTACCGGACTTCCACCTCGACCTCGAGTCTCGATCCCGGGGCCGGGCAAGGGAGGGAGACCCAGTTTACATCGGCGACGAGAAGGTCCCGCTTGCGCAGTTCCTGTTTGGGCCCGACAATGAGAAGATTCTTCTCCATGTCTTTTCCAATGACATACAAAGGGTGGCCCGCAGCAATGCCGAGCCCCTTCCTCTGACCGATGGTGTAAAAGGCGAGGCCCCGGTGGGTGCCCAGGATGCGGCCGCGGGTGTCCTGGATCGGTCCCGGTTGGGCCGGCAGACGTTGGCCCAGGAAGACCCGGTAGTCGCCTTCCGGAATGAAGCAGATATCCTGGCTTTCCCGGGTGTCCCATGTGGGAAGGCCGGCCTGTTCCGCGAACCTTCGGACGTCCTCCTTCGTCATGGAACCGAGGGGAAAGAGGGTCTGGCGCAGGGCTCGCTGCGAAAGCCCATAGAGGGCGTAGGACTGGTCCTTTCCCGGGGCCGAGCCTCGCAGGATCCGGACCCGGGCGCCGTCCCTGCGGATTCGGGCATAATGACCTGTTGCCATATGCGCACAGCCGAGGATGGAAGCCGCCTCGATCACGCTCGGCCATTTGACGAAAACGTTGCACAAGACGCAGGGATTGGGGGTGAGGCCCGCTGCGTACCGCTCGCAGAAAGGGCCGATCACCATCCGTTCGAAGCGCTCGGTGCAGTCGATAACGTGGTGTGCGATCCCGAGGTGTCGGCAGACGGCCTCCGCCCGATCTACGTGGTGCGTCGCTGGACCGGCCGGGGCGCCTTCGCGACCGCCCTGCCGAGGGGGAACGAACCGGAATGTGACCCCCTGGATGTCGAACCCGCGTTCTTTGAGAAGGAGCGCCGCGACCGACGAATCCACGCCGCCGCTCATGGCGACGAGGACGCGCTCAGTCGCGGAGATCTCGTCTCCATGCATCAGATAGCCTCAACAAAGTCTTTTTCCGCTTTTCGCCCCGGCGACCGGCGAGGCGGCCCATTAAGCCCGCGATCTTGAAAGGCATTCTAGCTTCTGATACCATTTGGTTCAACAATCGCCTCGCAGCCCTCCTATTGCCGGGTACGGTGACGGGCTGACCGCGGGGTCCTTCTGCACCGATCGGGCCGTCCGACAAAGGTGATCCTGGCGACCGAGAGCAGGCTCGGTCTTTTGTTTTTGGGAAGCAGGCAATGAGAGAAAAACGACCTCTGATTCTTCTTTCGAACGATGACGGGATCTCCGCGGACGGGCTTTCGGCGCTGGAACGACAGATGCGGGCGCTGGGGGACCTCTACGTAGTCGCCCCTGACGGGGAGCGGAACGCCGCCAGCCACAAGATCAGCCTGAAGTGCCCGATTTATGTGCATCGGGAAGGGGAGGACCGGTTTTCGGTCTCCGGGACGCCTGCGGATTGTGTGAATATCGGTGTCCACCGGCTGCTTCCGGCAAGGCCGGATCTCGTCGTGTCAGGCATCAACCATGGCGGAAATCTTGCCGGCGACATCAGCTACTCGGGCACCGTGGGGGCGGCTCGGGAGGCTTGTCTCCTCGGGATTCCTTCGATTGCCTTTTCGCTCATGTCGCGCGATCCCCTCTTCTACGATGCCGCCGCCCGAGCGGCCCGTGAACTGGCGCGCTGGGTTTTGTCCCACGGCCTTCCTCCGGAGGTGTTCCTGAATGTGAATTTCCCGGACCTGGTGGACGGATACCCGGCGAGGATCCGGTGGACGAGGATGGGGCACAAGTTTTACGGCGATTTTCTGGAGGAAGGCACGGATGAGGAGGGGAGGCCCTGCTACCGTTTCGGCCGGGATGCCCTTCAGTACGACGAGGAAGACGGGGAAGACGCGGACTGGCGGGCGGTGAAACAGGGATTCGTGTCCGTTACGCCGCTCCGGTTGAACTTCACAGATGAAGATACCCTCCACTTGATGAAGAAGACGGTAGACGGGGATGTCCACACTCGACAGCCCGGAGTTGCGCCGACTCCGGAAAAGGATGGTTGAAGACTATGTAGCGGCCAGGGGGATTCATGACCCCCTTGTCCTGCGGGCCATGGAGAAGGTGCCGCGCCACCTCTTCGTGGACGAAGCGCTCCGGGAGCGCGCCTACGGGGACTACGCGCTGCCCATCGGGGAAAAGCAGACGATCAGCCAGCCTTATGTCATCGCGTTGACCACGCAGGCCCTCGAACTGGACGGTGGGGAAAGGATCCTGGAAATCGGCACCGGTTCCGGGTATCAGACGGCCATCCTGGCGCGAATTGCGGAGCATGTATATTCCCTGGAAAAGATCCCCCAGCTCGCTCGAAGGGCGCGCAGGGTTCTGGATCTGCTCGGCTGCTACAACGTGGCCACTCGGATCCTGGACGGGACATACGGCTGGCGGGAAGAGGCCCCTTTTGACGGCATTCTCGTGAGCGCCGTGTCCGCCTCGATCCCGGAAAAGCTTCTCGATCAGGTGCGGGACGGGGGCAAGATCATCCTCCCTCTGGAGGAGGGCGAATCCCAACATCTGGTTTGTTTGCACAAGACCGACGCAGGCTGGAAAAGAGAGACCCTCGGTCCCTGCCGATTCGTGCCTCTTGTTCATGCTTCCTCCTGAGGGAGACGCGCACGAGGTTTGTCCAAGGAAGGAGAGCATGCGCGAAATCGTCGTGCGGTTCATTGAAGGGCTCGGGTTGTCACCGGAGTTTGCCGTCCTGCTGCTTGCCATGCTGCCGATCTTCGAACTGCGCGGGTCCGTTCCCGTGGGAATCCTGCTGTTCGACCTTTCCGTTGGGAAGACGGCTTTCTATTCCATTGTCGGGAACATGCTCCCGATCCTGCCCCTCTTGTTTCTTTTCGAGCCCGTACACCGCCGGCTGTCGAGATACCCTGCCTTCGAGAGGTTCTTTGCGTGGATTTTCCGGAGAACCCGCAGGAGGGGCAAGATGATCGAGCGGTTCAAGGTTGTGGGTTTGACCCTGTTCGTCGCTGTCCCTCTTCCGGTTACGGGGGCCTGGACAGGGTCGGTGGCCGCTTTCCTGTTTCGGATCCCTGTCTGGCAGGCGTTTCCGGCGATCCTCTGCGGAGTGGTGATCGCTTGCGTTGTGGTGACCCTGGCTACCTTGGGTGTTATCCACTTGCCGGGCATCTTCGGCCTGTCCGCTCCGTGAGGTGGCGCGTTATGTCCGGAAAAATGCAGATCGGGGTGCTGGGAGCCTCTTCCTGCGGACCGGATATCGAGGAGGCCGCTTACCGAGTCGGCAGGGAA
>WFRX01000268.1 GCA_015486285.1 bacterium | reverse complement strand
TCTCTCGTTCTCCGGATCAATGTCGGCTTTCGGTTCCCATGAGCGTCCGAACCGCCTTGTCCATCATCTCCGCGTGCTCTCGGGTTGTCCGCGCGGGTCCGACCCGTTCCCGCAGGGCGTCCCACTCGGGGGTGCCGTAATGCTGGTGGCAGCCGATGCAGAGCCCTTCCCGCTCGACGAGGCGCCGCCGGCCGGGGCCCATGGGACGGACATGCTTGTAGGTCATCGTCTGGACCTGCTTGTCCTGTCGGGTCACGAGCGTGCTCAAGTCGTAGGGGAAGGGGATGGCCGGGATCTGAGGTTCTGTCCGCCCGACACCCGGGATGTCGCCTTCGTAGGCTTTCGCCAGGTTGCCGAACCTTCCGCCGTCGATGCCGTAGCCCAGGGCCTTCGGGTCCGCGTGACAACTCTCGCAGGTGCGGGCGTTTCCCGAGATGGTGTGGGGTTGTGCCGGGTTCATGGCGATGCCGTAAGTCCCCAGGGACGACGTGAACGGCTCGTTGAGCGTCGTGACCGTGCCGTTCCTGTCGACGAAGGTGGCCATGACCTGGCAGCCCGTCGTGACCGGGCTGATCCTGTGCTCCTTGTTCCGTGCCAGGGCGGGGCGCTCCCATCGCAGATAGCTGCGGGTCTCGACAAGCTTGCCCGGCGTGGACACCTTGCCGGTGCGCCCGAGCCGGTCGTGGGCATGGGTGGAGGCGAGCCAGTCGTGCTGTGTCTTCACCCCTGCCGTGGTTCTTCCGGAGAAGTCCTCCTTGAGATGACATCCGTAGCACTGAGGCACCCATACGGCGTGGCAGCTGTAACATTCCAGTGTCTTCGTATGGGGCACGGATCCCATGGCCACATGCGCCCGCGGGTTCGCCTCTTCCCGGCCCCTCGCCGCCGTTTCGGCCAGGGGCACCTCGTGTACATTTCCCTTTGCGTCCGTCAAGAGGACCTTGTCCCCTTTTCTCACCACGTTGCCGAAGGGATTGCCTCGAGCCGTCAGCAGGTATTCTTTCCCCTCTGCGGCCAGGATGCCTCGAGGCGTCTCCCCCGGCTGCAGGGCGTCACCGTACCCCACCGGCAGCTCCCAGGGAAGCCGGGTCGGAGTGCCGTGGCAGTCCACGCACTCGATCTCCACGGCGTTGCCGGTCGTGGGATAGATGTTTCCGTCGCCGTGCACGTCGACCGAGGTGTGGCAGTCCACGCACTCGATGCCGCGTTCGAAATGTACGTCCGGACCGATGTGAAAGTACCGCTTCTTGTGCAGCTTCCTCTGGGGCGTGGCGTCTTTCCGCCACGGGGAGAGATAAGGAAACTCCATGATGCCGACGAAAGATGTGCCGATCCGCTTGCCCCGGGTGTGGCATCGCGTGCACTGCACCGATGGAATCTTGCTCGTGATCCTGTGGCGCAGCGGCCGGTCCACCTCTTCTCCGAAGGCGGTCGGATCGCCCCCCTCGTAATAGGCATCGTTGCTGTACAGGACATGGCATGCCGAGCATCCTCCTGCCCTCCGGTCCCCGCGGGCCTTGGCGCCGTCGGTCCACACGTGGCAGCGTGCGCACTCCTTCCGGTAATAGTCCACCAGCATGGCCGCCGGCTCCCCCCATAACTTCACCGCTTCCGGGTACGTAACGAGTTCTTCGACGCGGCCGAGATAGTCCACGGCCCCTCCCCGGATCGCACGCGCGACCCACGCCCTGTACGTCTTCGTCCCGGTGACGGGGACAGGGCCGAGGGGGTCTTCCATCGTGAGATTTGCATACTTGCGGACCCCGATGGGGAGCAGTCCGTTTGCGCAGAGCGTGTTGGAGAGAATGCCCATGGTCGTGCTCATCAGGCTGCGCTCCACGCGGTACACATGGTGGTCCTGCCCGAGGGGATCGCTCGCAAAGCTGGTCACCTCCATTACGGTGGCCTTGCGGCTGTGACACTTGCCGCAGCCCTTGTGCCGGGCCACGACCCACATGTTTCCGGGGTTGGGCACCAGGGCCGTATGCGCCGCGGCCCTTTCGGTCGCCTCGGCATCCCCTTCGTGGCAGATGACACACCCCTTGCCTTTACCGCCGATCGATCGGATGAAGGCCATCCTGGGATGGATGACCTCGATGCCGGCGTGGCAACCCAGGCATCCCTGTCCGCGGGCGCCGGAGGTGGGTACGGACTGGAATTTCCCGAGGTGTTCGGCCCTTTTCGCGCGGACCGCGGGCAGATCGACCTCCTTCCCGCAGCTGCACAGGAAGGCCCCGTTCCCCTTTTCCAGGTCGATGAAGGCCCCGCAGGAAGGGCAGGCAATGCCGTGTCGAGGGCCCGCGAGCGATGCCGGCGGGAACCAGAAGAGAAGGCAGAGGCTCAGCACGAGGGCCCTGCCCGTGATGGGTCGAGGTCTGTGTGTTGCCATAGGCGGCCTTCCGGGGTCCTGGGGGCCGGCCCGCAAGGGCCCGCCGGTGATTCGACAAGTACGCGTCCATGCATGGGACAGCGGCGCATGGCAAGGTTCCGTGAACCCGTGCGCCGTTTCCAAGGCCTCCTGCTAGTCCTCGAAGAAGGCCTCCTTCATCTCCACTGTCAGCCCGTCGCACGCCTTGAGGCGCCTGGCAAGCCCCTCGATCTTTGGAAGCTCGTAGGCGAAGAAGTACCGGCAGGTATACAGCTTTCCTGTATAGAAGTTGCGTTCCGCCTCGATCGAATCCGTGTCGAGGGCCTTGCGGGCCGCGACTGCCTGCACGAGCCACTGCCAGGCGATGGCGATGATGCCGAAGAGTTCCAGGTAGAGCGTCGCATCCGCCAGGAAGAGATCGATCTTCCCCTCCGCGGCGATGCCTGTCAGGCGGCCCGTCACATCCTTGAGTGTTTCCGTGGCCCTTTGCAGGTCGTCCGCGTGAGGCTTGAGCGGTTCGAGGGCCCGGGCGGCCTCAATCGTCTTCTCCAACTCCTGCAGGTACAGCATGAAGGCCTTGCCGCCCTTCATCACGACCTTGCGGCCCAGGAGATCCATGCCCTGGATGCCCGTAGTGCCCTCGTGGATCGGGTGGATGCGCATGTCCCGGTAGTGCTGCTCGAGGGGAAACTCGTCGCAGTAGCCGTAGCCCCCCAGGCATTGGAGGCCGGCGCTCACCGCCAGGCTGCCCATCTCGGCGGGATAGCTCTTGGCAATGGGCGTCAGCAGGTCGAGGAGCAGTTCGCAGCGTTCTTTCTCTTCGCCGTCGAGCACATGTGAGAGGTCGACGTACCGGGCGCACTGGAAGATCAGCGACATGGAGCCCTCGACCACTGCGCGCTGAAAGAGGAGCATCCGCTTTACGTCCGCGTGTTCGATGATCGGCACCTGGGGCTGGGTCGGATCCTTGGAGGTGACGGGCCTTCCCTGGGGGCGTTCCTGCGTGTATTGAAGGGATGCGTAGTAGGCGGCCGATGCGATCGCGGCGGCGCTCATGCCCACGTCGATCCTGGCCTCGTTCATGAGCTGGAACATGTACCGAAGTCCCTTGTTCGGTTCCCCCACGAGCCAGCCGCGGCAGTCGTCGTTTTCCCCCAGGCTCAACTGGGTGATGGGCGAGCCGCGGTAGCCGAGCTTGTGATAGATGCCGGTCGTAAGGAGATCGTTGCCCTCGAGTTTTCCGTTTTCCCCGATTCGCTTCTGGGGCACCACAAACATGGAAATCCCCTTCACGCCCGGGGGAGCCCCCTTGATCCTTGCCAGGAGCAGGTTGACCACGTTGTCCACGCCGTCGTGATCCGCGGCGGAGATGAAGATCTTCTGCCCCTTGATCTTGTAGTAGCCTGCGTCCGTGGGCTCGGCCGTGGTGGCGAGGTCGGTCAGGGAACTGCCCGCCTGCGGCTCGGTCAGGGCCATGGTGCCCTGCCACTCCCCGCTGAACATCCTGGGCACATATGTCTCGATCAGATCCTCGGAGCCGAAGCTTTCGATCAACTGCGCCGCGCCTCCCGTCAGGAAGGGATACACACTGGCGGAGTAATTCGCCGCGCAGAAGATGAACCGGAACGCATTGAGGACGAGGGTCGGCATCTGCTGCCCGCCCCTTTCATAAGATGCGTGCGCGCCGATCCAGCCGCCCTCCCCGCATTCCTTCATAAGGGTCCTGACCATGGGCAGGACCTTGACCTTCCCGTCCACGAACTCCGGGGGATTCCTGTCCATCTCGGCGAAGTAGGGATGGAGCAGATCCCTGCCCATCTTCTCGCCCGTGTCCAGGACCATCTCGAAGATCTCCCGGCTGTGGTCCTGAAAATAGGGGTAGCGGGTCAGCGACTCTACGTCAAAGATCTCGTAGAGCAGGAACCTCAGGTTTCTCATGCTCACGAATTTCTCTGCCACGCGCTGTCTCCTTATTCGTCGTTTGGCGTTCAGTGAATTCCGCTGTGTTGCAACGTCGCCCGGGTCGCATCTCCGACGGAAGCCGGGTCGGCGCCGAAGCCTCGAGTTCCTCCTGGAGACACGAAGGCTTCCCGGGCCATCCTGCCCGGCATGGAACCGGTTTTGTTCCTTCGCGAGCCATGTATCCGCTCGCCGCTCGGGAGGTCGGGTGATGGACGAGAAGGTTGGGTAGAAATCAACGGTAACGGGCGCCGGACATGATGTCAAGGAAGAAGAGGAGGCCCCAAGTACGGCCCTCGCTGAAGGTCCTCGGGTATTTACATCCATGCCCGCGTGGGGATAGAATCAACGTCCCGGGGTGCCGCCACCTCCCGTTGCCTCAAACGTCGTTTGTCGGGAAGGAGAAAGCCATGACAGAGGTCAAGAACATGCTGATCGTTGTAAACAGCGGGGCGGACAAACCTTACAATCATTATGCATCCTACGTAGTCGCCTTTCTGGCAAAACAGGTTGCCAAGATCGATACTGTGACCATCTATTATGGCCCGTACGGTATTGCCATGACGAAGAAGGGCGAACTGGCGAAGCTGGGCATCTCGATGGAGATCAAAGAGCTGATTGCCGGCCAGGTTGACGGTCTGTCAGCCGGCGATCTGCCTGACAACCTGGAACAGATGGCACGATTCGAGAAGGATAAACTCGGGGTCAATATTGTCTCCTGTGGAACCTTCCATGTTATTGACGGCGCGGGAGAGACCATCGAGGATCGGTCAGGCATCGAGGATTTCATCGTGCCGGTCAAGCTGCCGGATGCCGCAGGGGCGATCGTCAATGCGGATAAGATCTATCAGCTTTAAGGGGATGCGTGGCGGTACCCCCTGCCTCTTTTCGTATCCGCGTGGCGGCCCTTCCCGCCCTGAGCCGGGGAGGACCCCATGATTGTGTTTGCCCTGGGTTGTGCGACACTTCTTGCGGGTTATCTGATTTACGGGCGCATCGTAGAGGCCGCGGTGCGCCCGGACCCGGAACGCCTGCCCCCCGCCCTGGCCCGCCCCGACGGCGTGGACTTCGTGGCCATGCCCGGCTGGCGCGTGTGGCTCGTCCAGCTTCTCAACATCGCGGGCCTTGGGCCCGTCTTCGGCCCCATCATGGGGGCGGTCTGGGGGCCGCAGGTTTTTCTGTGGATCATTTTCGGTTGCATCCTCGGGGGCGCGGTCCACGACATGCTCTCCGGGTTCATG
>WFRX01000267.1 GCA_015486285.1 bacterium | reverse complement strand
GACCTGCCAGGACGGCGGCGGGAACCGCTATCCCTTTTCCAAGGAAGTGGTTTTTCGCCTGAAGGATTCGCATCTGACCGGCACGCCCGTGGGCACGACGTCTCCGCGCGGAGGCACGAAGATTCCAAAGGGGAACCTGAGCCTGCCGGGCGGGGGCGGCTGAAGAAAACAAGCATTCGTAAGGAAGGCGCATGGGCCATCTCTTCTCGATTTCTGCCAGAATCCGGTCCGCACTGTCCGGACAGGACGGAATCGCCCTGTTGATGGTCCTCGTGGTGATCACCATCCTGGCGGCCCTCGTGGTCTCCTTCACCGACACGACCCAGAAACACCTCCAAGTCACACAGTATTACAAGAACAAGCTTCAAGCCTACTGGGCCGCCCAGTCGGGTCTCCAGGCGACCGTGGGATTGCTCAGGATGAACGATCGGATGAGTGCCCAGGCGGGGCAAACGAAATTCGACGGGGCGACCAGCCCCTGGGATTGCGAGTCGGAAGCGTACCAGCAGGCCGTGCCTTTGCTCCTGGCGAACGTCTTTTGCGAATCGAGCATGATCGAGCCGGCCCTTCTCCTCGCCGACCCGACAGACTCGGAATCGGACACATCTTTGAGCCGCTGCCCATCCGCTGTCCCGATCCTGGACGAGAACCGGAAGCTGAGCCTCGCCCGCCTCGTGGAGAAGGTCGGCACGAACCGGGAGCACACCGACGAGGCGACCTTCAATCGCCTCAAATACCTGCTCCAGTATCTGCTCAAGGAAGCGGACTTTGCCGGGGGAGAAGGGGACCAGGAGGCCGGTTTCTCGCTGAAGCTCGAGGAAAAAACGAGGATCGATATCCAGAAGGCGGAAGACCTTGTACGCTACCTGGTCGACTGGATGGACACGGAGAACTCGACGACCCAAGACACCCGATACAACAGCGATACAGCGGAACAGAGCTGCCCCATGGACGGATTGCCCTATGAGGCGAAGAACGGGCTGCTCGATTCCGTCGACGAGATCGGCCTGGTCTGCGGCTTCCGGCAGCTGCCCCACACGACGATCGAGCGTCTGACACGGCACCTGACCTCGTATGCCCTGGATACCAACATCAACACGGCCACCCATCCGGTACTCCACGCCTTCTGCGCCGCGGCGTCCGACGAGCCGAACGAGACCGACTCCGCGAAGATTTTCCAGGCGCTCCACTACAATGCCGATGAAGAATCGATGCCGGAGATCATCCGACAGAAGTCGGATTACGCCTCGCTGCTCGGAAACATCGCGGACTCCGACTTGATCCGGGTCCTTCGGGAGTCTACGGTCTTTGCGTCCACCCATTTTCGTGTCGGCATCTACGGACTCGTTTACAACACGGAAACGGGGACCGTACTCGCGAGGGCCAAGGTGCTGATGGATCTTGCCCGGAGAAACACGGGCGGAGATTTCGATGTTCTCTATTACCGGGAGGACTAGGAGACGAGCGATCCGGCCGGGGGACTTTCGGGGATCGGACGAGGCGTGCGAAACGCAATGGCTTGCTCCGGAATCTCCGGGCGTGGTAAAAGGTTGCAATACCCGTTGCGGCGCCGGACAACGTAAGGCTGCACGCGTACGGAAGCGGCAGGCCCTGAACAACCACAGGGCTTAACTTCAGGGGAACAGACAACCCATGGCACAGACCGTCGTAGGCCTGGATATCGGGGCCACCTCGATCAAGATGACGCGGCTCGAGGCCGGCCTCTTCCGCTTCGAGTTCTTGGATTTCGCCGAGCATCCTCTGCCGATGAATGTGGACCTTCCGTGGGAGCAGCTCGTCACCAACGTGCTCCAGGTCCTTTTCTCCGATCGGGGCATGAAGGCGGATAAGGTGGTTGTCTCCCTGCCGGGACGAAGCGTTTCGGCCCACATCCTGAGCCTGCCCTTTTCCGACAGGAAGAAGATCGAGCAGACGCTCCCCTTTGAAATCGAAGCAATGATCCCCCTCCCCCTCGGGGATATCCTCCTGTCCGATGAAAGCATCGAAAAGGGCCCGGAAGGGACGAAGGTCCTCGTTCTTTTCACGGAAAAGGAGATTCTGAAATCCCATCTCGACCTCCTCAAGGAAGCGGGCATCGATCCGAACACGGTCCTCCCCTCTTGGGCGGCCATGGCCAACCTGTGGAAGGAGGTCGCCCCATCCGAGGAGGAGCCTTTCGCGATCGTGGACTTCGGGGACAGCGAGACCTCTCTCTGCGTCGTCAACGACGGCGGCATACGCTACGGCAGGGCATGGGCCCAAGGGTCCGCCCTCCTCACGCAGGCGATTCAGAAGGGCCTCGAGGTCCCCCCGGCGCTGGCGAGGGAAAAGAAGGAGAAAAATGCGGACCTCTATCCCGCCCCGACGCCGGGGGGGGATTCGGAGCAGGAGTGGATGGCTACGATCCTCATGAAGGCTCTCGGGCCCGTTGTAGGGGGCGTTCGCCAAAGCCTCATAAGCGCTTCGCAATCCCTGGGGTTGACGGTCCGGAAGATCTACCTTTGCGGCAAGGGGAGTCGTTTGAAGGGCCTGGAGCGCTTCCTGGCCGAAGAACTCCAGGTGGAGGTGCGGCCCATCGTTTTGCGGGGGCCCGTAGGCAGCCTGCTGGAGGCGGAGGGGCAGGATCCGGCAACGGCGGCCCCGAGCCTCGGTCTTGCCTACCAGGCCGTTCGCGAAATGGCCGCCTCCCGGCTCAACCTGCGCACCGGCGAATACACATACGTTTCGGAACGGGCGGAACTGAAGAGACAGGCCGTCTCCCTCGGGATCATGGCAGGCATCCTGTGCCTCCTCCTCCTGGTCTGGTTCGGTCTCCAGTACAGGTATCGAAGCCAGGAGTTCGAGCGGCTCAGCCGGCACCTGGACAAGGAGGCCCTTGAGTTCTTCCCGGAGCTTCGAAACGTCCCTGCAGGTGTCCAGCGAACATCCGCCATAACCTCCCGCCTCGAAGCGGAAAAGCGGGAGATGACTCTTTTCGCACCCCTTTCCTCAGACAGCCTTTCGGTTCTCGACGTCCTGCTGGAGATCACAAGGGCCGTTCCGAAAGACGTCAAAATCGATGTGCGGGAAATGGTCATAGAGGGCGACAAGGTGCGGTTTGAGGCGGAAACGGACTCCTACAATGCGGCGGAGCAGATCAAGGAGAACCTGCTCTCCACCGGGATCTTCGCGAGTGCGGATATCCCGGAGGCGAAGGACAGCCTGGATCAGTCCAAGGTGAAGTTCAAGATGATCCTCGAACTCAATGAGAGGGTCCTGTAGGAGGCCCGCCATGGCACTCAAGATCAACCTTTCCCAACGGGAACAGCGCGTACTGATCGCCGCGGGGGTCTTCATCGTACTGATGGTCCTTTACCTCAGCGTAGACTCCGTTCTGCAGAAATACGACAAGCTCGCGGACAAAATCGCCCGGAAAGGGGAGGAAATCGAGAAAATATCCCGCCTCCGGGATCAGTACATGCAGGCCCACAGGCAACTGGCCGACATCAAGGCGAAGCTGAATCAGATGGAGCGGGGCTTTTCCATGCTTTCCTTTATCGAGGATCTGGCGAAGAAACAGGGCATCCGCGAGCACATCGGGTCTGTCAAGCCCAAGAAGGTCCCGCTCAACGAAAGCTACGAAGAAAACATCGTCGAACTGAAGATGGAAAATATTTCCCTCCCTGAGCTGGTCGACTTCATATACAAGATCGAAAACTCCGGCCATCTCCTCAAGGTAAAGCGGCTGCGGGTGAAGACACGGTACGACAACCATGATCTGCTGAATGTGACCCTGCAGGTCACTACATACCGGAAGAAGGCGTGACACGGCTCGGGCCGCCCGGCCGAGGACCCAAAGATCCGAGGCGAAAGGCTGCAGGGGTCAGGAGGAATCTGCTTTGATGCGCTCGCTGCTCAAGAAATACGGGAAATATGCAGGGTACGCCCTCTTCACCCTCCTCATGATCGTGTACTTCTTGTTCCTCACCTTTCCCTACGACGCCGTCAAGGACCGATACCTTGCCCAGCAGACGGCAGGGTTGCCCTACCATGTTTCGATCCGGAACATACGGGCCACACCTCTTTTGTGGATTCGCGCCTCAGGCGTCGACCTCGCGCGGGCCGGCAACAGCCATGCTTCCATCCTGAAGCTCGGCGAACTCCGGATTCGGCCTTCCCTGTTTCGTCTTTTGACGGGAACGCTGGCGTTTCGGGGCAAAACCTCCCTGTACGGAGGCAGGGTTGGCGGAAGGGTGGAAAAAAACGGCGGGGCGCTCATGCTTTCGCTGGACTGGAAGAACATCGAGCTGGAACAATTGCCGCTGAAGACCCTGCTGTCCGGCGCAAAACTGGGAGGCGAACTCAACGGGGAAATGGATCTTACGGTGCGCATCCAGGGATCCCGCATCGTCCCCGGGAAAGGCATGCTGAAGGTTCGTCTTGCGAAGGGGTCCGCAGCAAAGGTGCAGGTCAAAGGCTTCGCCGTACCCGACCTCAAGGGGATCACCGGCGAGGGGAACATCACGCTGGCACAGAAGCGTATCACGGTCGACTCGCTCGACTTGAAGGCCGACCTCCTCTCCCTCGGCCTGCAGGGGAAAATGAATATCGCCAGGCGCCTGAGCGGCAGCCCCTTGAATCTCAAGGCCCGGATCAAGTTGTCCGGCTCCTTGGCAAGTCAGTACCAGCCCATGCTCGCCGGGTTCCTCCGGAACCGGGACAAAGACGGGTTCTATGTCTTTTCGATTCGCGGGACCCTGGGCTCCCCCCGCCTCTCGCTCTAGCAGAGTGTCCCGGAAATATTGCCATGTTTCAGGTGGGAGCTCGGGCCTATCCGAGGTTCCGTGTCCGATTTGTTTGGGCTCCGTCTCCCCCTCCCTCGAAGTCGCCCTGCACAAATCTCCGACGGACCCTCGGATAGGCCCTAATTCATCCTCATCCTGTATGGCAGAGCGACAGCGGCCCAGCGAGACCTCCCAGAGGCTTCGAACAGGGTCTTGCCAAGGTCCCATGCTCATTCCCCGTAGGAACCTGCTCAAGACTTCAACCGCCCGTTCGCCCTTCGCCTCCCCCATCGCACGGGCTACCTCGCATAGACGGTCAGGACAGGGCTGAGCCTCGTGACGTGCAGAACGCGGGACAAGGCCGTTGAGACGCCGCCAAGCACCTTATTCTTTCCCGGCTCCCCGGGTCCTTCGGCACGTTGGGCCCACCTCGACAGGAATCCTCCGATGATGGAACACCGAAACTCGATCTCGCGAAAGCCGGCCTCTCTCAAATATCGGGCGAGGGTCTCCTGTGTGAAGTAGTACTGATGTCCCTTGTGGATCAGCCCGTAAGAGAACCGAGGCATCGAGTTCGGAAGAATCCTGCGGGCGAAAAAGTTGAAATGAGGCACGATGATCACCAGGAGCCCTCCGGGCATAAGGAGGCTCCGCAAATCCCGAAGCGTTTGCTTCGGGTTCGCCACGTGCTCGAGGGTGTGCCGGGCCACCACCACATCAAAGCCGACTGCTCCACGCGCCCTCACCAATTCTTCCACGGATGCGTAGACGGCTAGGTCCCTGGCACTCCTCGCAAACGCAATCGCGGCTTCATTCGGTTCGATCCCGCAGACCTCGAACCCGTAATGCTTCGCCTCCATGAGCAGGGCTCCTGTCCCGCACCCGAAATCCAGGAGCCTTTTCCCCTTCGAACCGGTCGACCCGATAATTCGCTCGAGTTCAGCACCCAGAACGATCTCGTTTCTGCGATCATAATCTTCGATGATGCCCGGGCTGTTCTTCACAAAGGTCAGACTCCCCCCATAGACCTTCCCGAGCTGATACAGCAGGCTGTGTGTGTCCTCCATATCGAAATCGAAAACCAGCCCGCACGAGCGGCATTTCGCCAGCCGAATGGAAGGGCTCTTCCGGATGATACTCCCCTCCCCGACCTCCGCGCCGCAGAGGTTGCAGCGGTTGTTGTGCAATTCCCTCTGCGGGGCAACAGCAATTTCCAGAAAACGCTCGTCCCACCGGGCATCGGGTTTCGGGCCGACGGCCAGACAGAGAAGATACGTCTGCGTCGCTGCGCTGTAAGGAATCAAGATGTATGCATCCTGCTCAAGGATCTGCTCCGGCTCCAGGTGCAGCTCCACCGGTTTGAAAAAGGGATAGGATGCAAGGCGTTGACGATCCAGGGAGGCCACATCAAACCACGCGAAGAAGGATTGCTTCTCCCTCGTGTTGTTCTTCAGCTCGATCCCGGCATGAAGCGCTTCTCCTCTCCGAACTTCGGTGGATTCGGAACTGCATCGGATAATGGACACCGGGGGGGGCTTCATCTGTCTCATGTTTTGTCCTCCATCCCTTCTGTCATGTTCTCGTCGGCGTGACGGCCTCTGCCGCCCCGGCGATGAGCGGCTCGGGGCCGGACGCCGATCCCCGCCCCCTGTTCCCTACGAGCACGTTGAAAAAGTGGCTCTTGGAGGCTGTTCAAAAAGTTCCGGATGCAAGGCAGGCAACCATTCCGCAGGATAGCGGAGTTGGACGCGACATCCCCTGGAAGGGGGCTGTCGCGCCCGCAGGGCGAGCGCCATGGACGGCGCGAGTCAAATCCCGAGGAATGAAGCGTACTTTCTGTACGTTGAATGACGAGGGATGCAGCCGAACGCCGCAG
>WFRX01000266.1 GCA_015486285.1 bacterium | reverse complement strand
GCCTCGACCTGGGCGACGGCCGGACGATACGCGTTCGGGGTCGGATCGACCGGGTGGATGAAATTCCGGGTTCGCGGGGGTCCCAATATGCCTTGTGGGACTACAAGACAGGAAGCAGTTGGAAATTCAGGGGGGAGAAGGCGGGCAGAGGGGAGGCTCCCTTTTACCAAGGGCGCCTTGTGCAGAACGTACTGTATCTTCGCCTCGCCGAGGCGCGCCTGAAGGCGGCGGTTTCCCGGCGGGCGGCTGCTGTTCGTTTCGGCTATTTCTTCCCGACCCTGCGCGAGCACGGTGAGCGGGTGCAGTGGGAGGCGGAGGAGCTCCGTGGCGGGGTGCAGGTTATAGGGCTCCTTTGCGAGATGATTGCGTCCGGGTGTTTCCCCTTTACGGACAATGCCGGCGACGCTGCCTACAGCGACTACAAGGACGCCTTTGGGGATGTCGATGCCGGGGCAGGGGCGTCTTCCCGCAAACTCGAGAACCGACGGAACAAATCCCTCGGGCCGTTTCGGAGACTGAGAGGCTATGACCGGGAATAGATCCGATTGCGGAATGCCTGTCGATCAGGCCCAGCGGGAGCGGATCGTGGTGGACCTGGACAGGAACATGCTTGTCGAGGCGGCCGCCGGCACGGGCAAGACGACGAGCATGGTGGAACGTATGGTCGCGCTCCTGGCCGGGGGGAAGTGCGAAGAGATCGGCAGCCTGGCCGCGGTGACGTTCACCCGGAAGGCCGCCGCGGAGCTTCGGGCCCGGTTCCAGGTGAGGCTGGAACAGGCCGCGCGCGAAGGGGGGGGTGCGGAAAGAGAGCGGCTCGTCAAGGCCCTGGGAGGGATCGAGCAGGTCTTCATCGGCACGATCCATGCGTTTTGCGCGCGGCTGCTGCGGGAACGTCCGATCGAGGCGGGGGTGGATCTGGCGTTCGAGGAAATCGATGAGGAGGCGGATTTACGGCTTCGTACGGAGGCGTGGGACGAGCTTACGGCCGGCCTCCATGCCGAAGATCCCGACGGCCTCCAGGAAGGGCTGGACCGGCTCGGCCTGCGGCTGGAGGATCTCGAGGACACCTTTATGCGGTTCGCCGACTTCCCGGACGTGGAGGAATGGCCCGTTCCGGCCGGGGGAAGGGGAGAGTTGGACCTGGCCGAGGTGCGGGGCGAGCTTGTGCGATATGTGACTCATATGCGGAGGCTCGCGTCCGACCTGCCCGGCGAGTGGGGAAACGATTCCCTGATCCCCCTTTACAAACGCCTTCCCCGGATTATCTCCCACTATGGGGATCTCGGTCTGCCGAGCGGGCTCATGGAGGCGCTTTCCTTCTTCGACAGGAAGGGGAAGGTCGTTCAGAAGGAATGGATGCGGGAAGGGCGCTTCACCCGGGACGACGCCAAGGCGGAGGGAGCCCGCTGGGAGCGGTTCCGGGAAGCGGTAGTCCGCCCGGCCCTGCGCGCCTGGTACGAGTTTCGCTATCCGGCGGTCCTGGAAGTCCTGTTCCGGGCCCGGGAGATCTACGACCGCCTTCGTTCACAGCGCGGCCGGCTCAACTTCCAGGACCTGCTGATCAGGGCGGCGGGGCTCCTTCGGGACAAGCCGCACGTGCGGAGGTACTTTCAGAATCGTTTCTCTTTTCTGCTGGTGGATGAGTTCCAGGACACCGACCCGGTTCAGGCGGAGGTCATGCTGTTGTTGACCGCCACGGACCCGGAGGAGACGGAATGGCGCAAGTGCGTCCCGCGGCCCGGATCCCTGTTCGTGGTCGGGGATCCCAAGCAGTCCATCTACCGCTTCCGGCGGGCGGATATCGTTACGTATAACGAGGTCAAATCCATCATCCGGCGGGGTAGGGGGAAGGGGAGTGAAGGGGTCGTGCTGGAGCTGTCGGTGAATTTCCGCACCACCGGCGCGATCATCGAATGGGTCAATCAGGTGTTCGGGCCGGATGAGGCGGAAGCTGGGGATCCCCCGGGCGCGCACATGCGGTTTCCCCGGAGGAATACCGAGGAGTCGCCGGGCTACGTGGCCCTTCAGCCCGGCCGTCCGGAGGGGAATGAGGGGGGGCTGAGGGGCCTCTATGCCCTTACGATTCCGGAGGACTACGCGAAAACGGAGGAGGCGGTCGAGTACGAGGCCGAGCGTATTGCGCGCACCATTCGGCACGCCATCGACTCGGGGATGACCTTGCCCCGGACGAAGAAGGAACTGGAAGCGGGAAGGCCGGCAGAGGCGGGCCCCGCGGATTTCATGATCGTCACATTCAAGCGGAGGCACTTGAGCCTGTACGCCCGCAAGCTGCAGGAACTCGGCATTCCGAACCAGGTGAGCGGGGGGACCCTGCTGAACGAGGTGAGCGAACTCAGGCTGCTTCACCTCTGCCTGCGGGCCGCGGTCTATCCGGACGATCCGGTGTGTCTCGTGGCCGTACTCAGGAGCGAGCTCTTCGGCGTGAGCGATTCGGCCCTGTATGCCTTCAAGAAGGCCGGCGGCCGCTTCTCCTGCAGGGAGGATGTCCCCCGGGAGGGGTTGGGCGAAGAGAAGGCCGCGGCCTTCCGGGATGCCTTCGGCCGCCTTGGAAAATACGCACGCCGGTTGGGACGGCTGCCCGTTCCGGCGGCCCTCGAGCAGATCGTCGCCGACCTAGGATTGACGGCGCTGGCCGGAAGCCGGCCTGCGGGCGATGTGGAGGCGGGGAGCCTCGCCAAGGCGATTGAAATCCTCCGGTCCGAGCAGAATGAGATATGGACGAGCGAACAGGTGGTGGAGCGTCTGGGCGAGATCGTTCGCCGGGAGGCGCCCTACGACGGAATTTCCGCCCGGTCCGGGGAAAGGCCGCTGGTTCGGATCATGAACCTCCACAAGGTCAAGGGACTGGAGGCCCCCGTGGTCTTCCTCGCCGATCCGTCGGGGGAGTTTGACCATGGCGTGCAGACCCATATCGATCGTTCCGGATACCGGGCGCTCGGGCATATGCTCGTCCTGGGTCCCGAGCGGTCCCACCGCCGGCCGGTGCTGGCGCAGCCCGAGGGCTGGGAAGCGACCGCCGAGAAGGAGAAGGCGTTTCTCGCCGCCGAGGCGCTTCGGCTGCGATATGTGGCCGCCACGCGTGCGGCCTGCGCCCTGGTGGTGACCCGGCGCCTGGGACGGGGCAAGAACCGCGGGAACCCGTGGAAGGCCTTCGAGCCCTTTCTGGAAGAGAATCCCGAGCTTGCCGATCCCGGCCCCCGCCCGTCTCCGGAGAGGAGGCGGAGGAGGCTTTCCCTGGAGGAGATCGACCGGACGGGGGAGGCGATCTCGGGCCGCCTCGAAGCGGCCGTGAGCCATTCCATCGAGGTCGAGGCGGCGAAGGGATATGCCCTGGCTGCTGCAGGTGGAGGGTCAATGTGGGGGCCGGATCGTCCATACC
>WFRX01000265.1 GCA_015486285.1 bacterium | reverse complement strand
CTTCCGGCTTCCCGTCATCGTCCGGATCCTGTCCGTTTTCATTTCGGCCCTCTCTTTCACTCGGTCTCGCCCGAAGGTGCGTAGATCTCGTAGGGAACGCTCAGGACGTTCGAGCCCTGTCCCTGGCGGTCCGTGACCGACAGTTGCACCGCGTAATCGCCTATTGGACAGTATGTGTTGATCTCGACGACAAAAGGAATCTCCCCTGTCCTCGATCCTTGTAGATCTTCCAGGAGGGTATCGAGCTTCTTGACCTCCCCGGCCCCGCAGTCCTGCCACGCGGTGTGCAGGATCACCACGTCCCCGTCCGGGTCCGCGAAGCTCACGGTGCCGCGAATCAGGGCATCAGGGAACCCGACTACAAAACGTTGAGGCCACGGGACATGGTATCCCGTGAGCGCAGGGGGCGAGTCTTCATCGTCCCCGCAGCCGGGGATGAGGGCGAGGAGCACGAGGGCGAGCACCAGGTATCCCTTGCGGCCCGCGGGGGATGGGAGTAGTGCGCGCCGGCTTTCAGCCGAATCCCGGCCCCTTACAGCCCTCTGAAAAGGCAGCCTCATAGCCGTGCACCCTCGCAACTGTCAGGATGTTTGACCTCTCGTACGCGTTGATCCTCTTCATTGTACCGGTTCAGGGCTCGAACCGCCAGGAGGCAGTGTTTCGGATAATTGTAATGGCAATTTATAACCGATTTTTCGCGACCTGTCATCGGTCGAGGTCAAGGACCCCATCGTCACGGGGACGGTCGGCACCTGTCAGCCGGTTGACGATCCGCAGGATGGCTGGAAGAAAATTAGTAACGATTTCAACCTCTTGACCCTGGTATGGCCTTTGCAAAATCTTCTGGTGTCGGGAGGAATGCGTAAATAGCCAGCGCGCCTGCGTTGACGAAAGGAGTGCAATGGCAACCGCCTCGTACGGCCCGGCCGCCGTTCTGGAAGCGAGAAGCGGGCGGCCTACCCTGAAGGTGAACGGCGCGGACGGCGCCTCCAAGGCCCTGCACAGCCTCTACGACCCGGAGGCGGAGGCCAAGGCCCTGGTGGACGCTTTCCGGTTCGACGGCGAGGGACTCCTGGTGGTCCTGGGCCTGGGGCTCGGCTATCATGTCGCCCGGCTCGCGGCGCGGTATCCCGGGGTGCGGATCCTTGTGGTCGAGGCCTCGCAGGAGATCTACGAACTCTGCGTGAAATACGGGCGGACGGCCGACCTCGGCCCCGAGGTGGAGTTCGTACTCGCGGCCTCTCCGGAAGAGGCGATCCGGGAGGTCACCCGCCGCCAGGTCAGGGCCGGCATGCCCCGCCTCACCCTCTTCTCTCTCGCCCCCGCCGTATCCGCCTTCCCCGGGTATTACGAGCCGATACGCGCGCGCCTGGGCCGGGCGGCGTCGGTCCGGCTCTGGGACAGGCTCAAATACAGGAAGCTCGAGGAGGAGAGGGTCCGGGTGGCCCTGATCGACTTCGGGTATTTCCTGACCCGGGAGATCGAGGGCGCCCTCGTCCGCCTGGGGCACACGGTCCGAAAGGTTCCCGTGCGCAAAGGGGAAGAAGGCAGCCTGATCGTCTCGCGGATCATGGATGAAATCCTCTCCTTTCGGCCCGATTTTTTCCTTACCGTCAACCACCTCGGCTTTGACGAGACAGGGGCCCTGACCGCCTTCTTCCGGTCCATCGAGATGCCCGTTGCCTCCTGGTACGTGGACAGCCCGAACCTCATCGTCAAGGCATTCAGGGAGAATGTGTCCCCCTGGACCAGCCTTTTCCTGTGGGACAAGGGGTATGTCCCCGACATGCGGGCGGCCGGCTTCGAGGACATCGCGCCCCTGCCGCTGGCGACGGACGAAAAGATATTCAGGCCGCCGGGCAGGGGACGCAAGAAGAAGCGGGCCTTGACCTGGGATGTGGGATTTGTCGGGAACTCCATGGTGGGGCCCACGGAGGAGCGCCTGGCAAAGGTGGATTCCGGACTTCACGGCCTCGTGGATCGGCTGGCCGAGGAGTGCCTTCGGGGGCGGAGCCCTGTCGACGAACGGATAAAGGCCCTGGACGGCGCGGACCGCTCTCGCCTGGCGTCCCTGGATCCGGCCTCACGAGTGAATTTCGAGGCTGCGGTGCTCTGGAGGACCACATTGCGCTACCGCCTCCGATGCGTGGAGCAGGCGGCCGGTTTCGATCTGCGGGTCCACGGCGACAGGGGGTGGAGCCTGCTGCTGAACGGGAGCGGCAGCCTCGGCCGGCCCCTGGACTACTACCGGGAACTGGCGGCCTTCTACAGCCGGTGCAGGATCAACCTGAACGCCACGAACCTGCAGATGGGCGCGGCGGTCAACCAGCGGGTATTCGACGTGCCGGCCTGCGGCGCCTTTCTGCTCACCGACCGACAGGAAGCCCTGGACGAGTTGTTCGACGTGGGGAAGGAAGTCATCGCCTTCGAGGCCCCGGAGGAGATCCCCGGGCTCCTGCGTTTCTATCTGGATCATCCTGAAAAGAGACGCGCCGTCACTGAACGTGGACGGGCGCGGGTCTTGCGGGAGCACACCTACCGGCACAGGCTGCGCGCCCTCATCGAACACATGCGGTCCCGCTACGGGCGGGGCCGTGCCGGGTGAGGCGCTCTTCCGCCGGCGCCCCGGAGACGCCTCCATGCCTCATCGAGCAGGTCGAGGTGGTGGTTCCGCCGGAGAAAATCGAGGTACCTGGCCAGGGCCATGCGGCCCGCCGGATCCATCTCCAGGAAAGAGAGGCCGTAGCGGAAGCCGGCCCTTCCCCCTCCCGGCTCACCTTGCGGTGTCCCTTCCCAGACGATAGCCGCCCTTACCACAGGCGTCTCGGTCCTTGCAGGCACGGGGAGTTCGAGGGGGATCGAGGCGGCCACAGGGCCGAGGGGCTTGCTGCTTTCCACCAGGCATCCGGACCGTGAGATATCCAGGATCCTGTACGGACAGGCCTGCGACCCCCGCGGTCTTTCGAGCGGCCTGGCGGGAAGGCGTCGCTCCACCCTTTTGTCCATGTCCGTGGCGTGCCTCATGTTCCCTCTTCCCGTATCGTCAGGGTTGGTCGGTCGGCTCTGTTCATCTATTTCTACTTATCAAGGTCCGTGCCAGGTTCCATGGAGATAAAGTACTACATTAAGAGATATGATAAATAGAATACATATCAGTATGTTACATAGAAGTATTGATGTCGTTTATAGATATTGTTTTCGGGAGGGGGATGCCTGTTGAGCCGTTGCGTCCCGGCCCTTTTCCCAACTTGGGCAATCCTTTTCTCAGGAAGGCTTCACGGAGCGAGCGCCTTGCGGGCCCGGTCCGCCCACTTCTCGTACTCCGCGGCGCGGAGCGGGTATTTGTCCCGCCCGACTCGGGCCGTTTCTCGGACGCCGGCCCAGTCGCCTGCGCGGGCCTGCTCGCGACACAATACGAGAAACGGGTCGACACCGAGCCTTTCGGCGAGGTTCACGGCCTCTTTGTCGTCCGGGTTCCAGTCCCGCACGATCACGGCCGCCGTGTCCCGTGCCCGGCCCCCATACGTCTTTGGGTCCTCTTCGTAAAGGCTCAGAAGGAAGGTGCGCAGGGTGAGGTCCTTGGGGTGGGCCTTTACCAGTCCGGCGACCTTTCGGACGGCCGTGTCCAGGGAGATCATGCGCGCGAGGTATTGCTTCCGTATCTCGTCGGCGGTGCGGTCCGAGACGCCGCGCCCCAGGAAGTCGCGGATTTCCACCGCCGCCCTCGAGATCGCTTCCGGCAGCCCTTCGGCCCTCTTCGCCCCCTGGGTGGAGATGAACACCGGCTTCCGGCGGAAGTCCGGTTCCGTGACCTCGATGACCACGGTCTTCCTCATTCCGGTCGAGATGACCCTGCCGACCAGGTAATAGTCCGACGGGAAGCGGGCCTGGGCCCGTTGCAGCAGGCGTTGGCGGAGCCAGACGTAGACCTCCGCGTCCCGTCTTGCGAAGTCGCCGCCCCAGAGGCCGTTCACGAACCAGGGCTGGGGCTGGATGTCGTAGACTTGCTCGTACACGGTCTTCGCCGGGATCAACTCGAGCCAGGGGATGCCGGAGAGGCGGGCCTCCAGCAGGGACCCCAAGTCCGAGTCCAGCGATGCCCTGGAGGCGGACGTGTAGAAGGGCAGGATGCACACGCGCACCACGTCCGACGGGCCGGAAAAGGTTCCCGCCGCCGCGGCGGGGCCCAGAAGAACGAGAATCGCCAGGCCCCCTGCCAGAAGGAAGGCGCGCATTCCCGTGTCGCCGCGCACAAAGGTCCCACCTTTGTGCGGCTTCCTTTCTGTGCAACCGTACTGCGCCTTTCGGAACATCGCCTTTCTCCCTCCTGTGCGGGTCCCCGGCGGATGGCCGGTTTTCGACGGCCTCCTGTGGAGCCTTGGTTTCTTCGTGCGCAGGCGGGGCGCGCTACAAGGCCGCTTGCGCCCGCTGCCCGGTCCGGGAGATCCCCTTGAGGAGTCCGTCCCAGGAACCCAGTTTCTGGGAGAACTCGTATTCCAGGATGTCGGCCAGATACACCCAGTCTTCGTTCTCCTGCGCGTCCATCGCCATTTTCAACAGGCCGGCCATCTCGCGCGACTCCCGATCGAGGACATCCATCGACGGCTGTCCCTCCTGCCCTTCCGGAAACAGGTCGCATCGACGGACGTCTTCGAGGAATGAGATGATTACGGACAGATCGTCCAGGACCCGTGAAAGGAGTTCGCTCCCTTCCCGGATCTGGCCGGATCGTATCCGGCCGGCTGCCTGCAGGATGAAGCCGGCGAGGGTCGTACAGGCCTCCGATGTCCCCTGCAGCGCCTGCAGTACCGTTTCCCGCAATTCCTCCTTACCCATGGAACATAGCCTCCTTTCCGAATGGAAGGCATCCGAATCGATGCCCGATCTGGTCGGCTGCGAATGAATAGAGCATAGAACACTCGTGGAGAAAGCGACGGGGCCCCTCAGCCGGCAGGGTCTCCCGCTGCAGGAGGAGATAGTGCAGGAGCGGCGCCAGTTCTGCCTCCTCCAGGGTCAGCCGTCTCATCTCCTCTTCTACGGCCTTGAAGTTGGCGCGCAGGATCGGCACCTGCGCAGCCGCCGGGCCTCTCTCCTGTCCCGCCTCCAGAATCCGTTGCAACAGGGCCGAAGACCGCCTCAAGAGGGGCTCCAAATCGGCCCAGGCGGCGGGAAGGGCCGCCGGGGCGATCTCTTTCTCCCGGGGCGGGGCCGGTAAGGCGTCGTTTTTCAACATGCCGAGCCACAGGCCCTTGTAGAACCGGATCTTCCGGTCCTCGGAAGACGGGTTCGGAGAAGAGAATTCGAGCCAGCCTTCGCGATCGAAGCCGGAGCGGTAACAGGCAACGTCTTTCGGCAGGTCCGGGGGCGGGTCCGTCTCCCCCCGCAGGAGCCGTAGGAGCGCCTGGTAGACGAGCGGTGCGCGAATCCTCTCCTTGCAGACCGGATTCAAACAGGAGGCCTGGAACGAACAGGGGGCGCAGGGCAGCTTCGCCTGAAAGACCAGGTGGCCCTTGCCGTACGGCCCGGTCTCCCGAAAGAAGACGGGCCCGACCGAGACCACCACAACGGGGGTGCCTACGGCGACGGCCACATGTTGCGTTCCCGTGTCGTTTGTGACCAGGGCCCTGCAGTGCCTGAGTACCCCGGCGAGGGCCCCGATGTCTGTCCTGCCGGCCAGATTCAGGGATCCGGGAATCTGTGCGCCGATCCGGCGGCAGAGGGGCTCCTCGCCCGCGACCCCGAGAAGCAGGACCCGGGCGCGGAGGCCCTGGTGCAGGGCCTGTCCCAGCCGGATGAACTCCTTCCGGCTCCAGCACTTCTCTTTCTGGCTTGCCGACACCTGGAACCCGACCAGGACGTCCCGGCCGATGTCTACGCCGCATTCGGTAAGCAGCGTCTCCGCCTTGCGCTCGTCTTCCCGGGAGAGGGACAGCCGGAGACTGCGCGGTCCGTGGCGCCCGAGGGTCTGCTGCCAGATATCGACGAGATGAAAGGGATTCGTCCGGCGGTTCGCCGTCATGGCCACGAGGTAGGCGGCCCAGCGGTCGGCCGGCAGATAGGATCCGTCCTGCCCGAGCCACATCCCCCTGTGTGCCCGGTGGGCGATCAGGGAAGCGAAGGAAGAGGCGGAGCGGGAGGGGGTCAGGTTGATCAGGAGATCATAGGGTTCGTGCCGGTTCACCGAGCGCGCGATTTCCTGCAGGAGGCCGAAGGACCGGACCGGGTTGTCGGCCCCGGAGACGGCCTCGACCAGGGAACGGACCGGAAAGGGCAGGATTACGTCCACATCGATCCTTCGCGCCGTTTCGACGAAGGCCTCGTTCAGGACCATCGAGATCCGGGTGTCGGGCCCTTCTTCGCGCAGTGCCTGGATCAACGGGGTCGTCTGCAGGATGTCGCCCATGCGCATGAGGTTTACCAGGAGGATATCTTGCACCCTGCCTCCTCCTTGAAGGCCATCAACGTGAGGAAGACGCGGTCCTGCCAGTTGATTTCGCCCTTCTCGTGAATCATGGCGACCACCTCTTCGAGGGCCGGCATCGAGCCGTCCGGGAACCGGGAAAGGTACTCGCGAAGCTCGGGCGGACAAGAGGCATCCCGTCTCTCAGGCCTTTCGCCTTCCCGGCTTCGCTTCTCCAGGCCGCGTACGTACAGGGCCCCGAGCAATTCTTTCACGCGCAGGGCATAGGTGTGTTCTGCGAGGACGCGCCTGCGCCCCCGCCGCGCGACCTCCATCCGCGACTCTCCCTCCTGGAGGTAGTACCCGATCTTTTCTTTCAGGTCCTTCAGATCCTCGAAGGTGACGATCTCCCCGCCGCTGAAGGCCTCCGGGAGGTGGACCCTGTTGTCTACGAGTTGAAAGGCGCCGCAGGCGGCGATCTCGTAGGTCCGGGGGTTCACGAAATCCCCGTGCGGATCGATCGCCTCGTGGTAGGAGGAGGAGTGCAGGTTCAGGTTGATTCGCGAGGCATTGAAGATCTTAACGGTCTCTTCGGTGTCGACCCTTCTGCCGCCTTCCTGGATGATCCCTTCGAGGGCCGCGGGCGCCCCGTCCCATTCGTTTCCCCAGATCTTGAAGGCG
>WFRX01000264.1 GCA_015486285.1 bacterium | reverse complement strand
TTCTCTCGACCCGGCCGGATCGGCGGGAAAGGTCCGAAGACAGAAACACGGGAACGGACCCGAGATAGTCCCGCGGGTATTCCTGCTTGACCGTCTTCCGAACGAGGCGCTCGTTGGCGGCATTGAACTCGGAATGGGTGAAGGCGACAACGAGGCAACGAGCCCCGCGATCGATCAGGGCCTGGGCCGACGACAGAACCGACGCGGCGCCCGGCCGGACGACGATGTCGCCGGATCGAGTGACGCGCTCGTCGATGCCGATCACCATTTCCGGCGATACGAGCGGCGCCTTCCCGCCCGCGCTGCGGGTCGGAGCGAGGTCTTCGCACCCTGAAGTGACGAGAAGCCCCAGGCGGCTGCCGTCCCTCTGGATGATCGCGTTGGTCCCGATGGTGTTGGAAAACCGGATGATCTCCGTTTCGTACAGGAGATCCTCCACAGGGATTCCGAAGCGCGCGGCCCCGGCTTCGATACAGTTGAGGAAAGAGACGGTCAGATCATGCGGCGTGGTCGGGACCTTGACCGATGCCGCCCTGTCTCCAAGAACGAAAAAGCCGTCCGTAAAGGTGCCGCCCGTATCGATATCAATCGTATAGGGCATGGACAGGTGCCTCCACCCTCGATAGAAATCTAAAGTGTTATACAAGAAAAGGTGGTATAACTATCTTAAAAATAAATAAAAAAGGGAATCAAGACACTAGGTCTTGACCCCCCGTTTCTTACCGGATGGTGGGCGATACTGGATTTGAACCAGTGACTTCCACCGTGTGAAGATGGCACTCTACCCCTGAGTTAATCGCCCGTCTGGTCAGGCTCCTTCTTGTTGATCTCGTCCATGCACGATGAACCGGGAGCCTCGAGAATTAAGAATATTAGCAAAAAGAGGGCCCTGCGACAAGAGCCCCCTTTCTTGGTGTGCCGCCAATCAATGGAAGGGTCGGGCGGAGAGCCGGACTCAGCCCTGTTGCTGGGCCGGTTTCTTTGCCTGGCGCCTGTGTCTGCGGATGCGCTGTGCGTCGGAAAAGGCGAGGCGGTTCCGCCAGCCGCGCATGCTCGCCTGGTACTGGTTCTTGAAGTTTTCGAAGAGACTTCGCTGCTGCGCGTTGGTGACGAGCTTCTGGCGATCCAGAAGCGCGGCAATGGTCGTTTCCATCTCGCGCATCTCCTTGATCTCGCTGGCGCCGAGACGCTTGCCGACGCGGCGGACCGCGATTTCCTTTTCCTTGGTGAAATGGAGGCGTCGAAAAAGCTTTCGGATCTGATCCAGGTCCCTCTTGGATTCGATGTACAAATCGGCCATGATCCCTGTCCCGGCCCCACGGGGCCTTTTCTCCTACGCCTCCCGGCTCGGGTCGACCCGAATCGCTCCGATCAGTTCCCTCACAGCCTGGATCCCGTGCCGCGCGAGGTAGCCCTCGATGCCCGCCATGACTTCGATGCACGCGGCGGGATTGCGAAAGTGCGCTGTGCCGATCTGAACAGCAGAGGCGCCGGCCAGCAGAAATTCAACTGCATCCTCGCCGCTGAGAATGCCCCCCACGCCGATGATGGGGATCTGTACGCGGGCCGCCGCCTCCCAGACCATGCGAAGGGCGATCGGCTTGATGGCCGGCCCCGAAAGGCCGCCCACGACCGTGGCAAGGTGCGGCCTTCTCGACTCCACATCCACGGACATGCCGCGAATCGTATTGATCAATGTCAGCCCGTCCGCCCCGCCCGCTTCCGCCCGCCCGGCCATATCTACTATATCGGTGACGTTCGGCGACAACTTGATGATCAAGGGCTTTTCCGTTCTCGGGCGGAGGAAGGCAACGAGGTGTTCCAGGGTGGCCGGATCGGAGCCGAAGGCGATTCCCCCCCGTCGAACGTTCGGGCAGGAAACGTTGACCTCGAAGCCATCGATCCCCTCCTGCTCGCTCAGCCGGTCGACAAGCCTCGCGTAATCCTCTTCGGATTCCCCAAGGATGTTGACGAGGAGGACGGTTCGGTGTTCCCGGAGTCTCGGCAGGACTTCGGCCACGAATGCCTCCATGCCGATATTCTCGAGCCCGATGGCGTTGAGCATCCCGCCGCAGGTTTCCATGATCCGGGGGGGCGGGTTGCCCTGCCTCGGCTCGACGGAGATCCCCTTGACCACGAGGGCGCCGAGGCGCGAGAGGTCCAGGTAAGGGAGCAGATCCAGGCCGTATCCGCAGGTTCCCGATGCCGTCATCACAGGCGTTTTCAGCGAGAGCCCGGCCAGGGGAACGGACATGTCGATCTTCGTCATGATGCCTCCGTTTTCCCCCAGGGAATCTCGTCGGCGGTGAACACCGGGCCGTCGGTGCACACCTTCCGGTATCGGACCCTCTCCGGATTTTCCTTGTCCTTGAAGGGCATCGCGCAACCCTGGCAGACCCCGTATCCGCAGGCCATTCGGGACTCGAGTGAAACATGGGTTCGTATTCCGGGGCGGTTCAGCCGGGCGACGACCGCCCTGAGCATGGCCATGGGCCCGCAGACGAATGCCTCTGTCGAGGCCGCGGCGCCGTCTTCCCAGAGAGCAGGCGTCGTCGACAGGAGCGCGGCGACGGTGCCCTTAACGCCCCGCAGTCCGTCTTCCGTGGCGATGTGGATGCGCAGGCCCTGCGCCTCGAGCGATTCGAGGGGGATGATCTCCTGGTGGCTCCTTGCCCCGTACAGCAGGGTTGTGGGCACGGACTGGTGTTTCAGGAGGTGCAGCAGAAGCAGATGCACCGAAGCGATCCCGACGCCTCCCGCCAACACCAGCGATGCCACAGAGGGCGCCGGCAGGGGAAAGCCGTTCCCGAGGGGGCCGAGGGCCCGCAGGCTGTCTCCTCTTTTCAGACCGGCCAGCCGGCCGGTGCCTTTCCCTACCCGCCTGTACAGGATTTCCACGCGCGGCCCTTCCCTGTTGAAGACGGCAAAAGGCCTGGGCAGAAGAGGATCGTGGGCGGCCGGAATCGAGAGCATCAGGAACTGGCCCGGCCGGACCTCTGCCGCGAGGCGCGGTTCCTCGAAGGCCATCAGGAAGGTGCCCGGAACGATTTCCCGGTTCGAAACGATAGCGGTGAGAGCGGCCCTTCGGTTCCCTGTCACAGGTCACTCCGTTGCATGATCAGGGCATCTTCGCCCGTGTCGGCATAGTATCTCTTCCGCACGCCGCAAACCTTGAACCCATATTTTTTGTAAAGGGAAATGGCCGCTTCGTTCGAGACGCGCACCTCGAGGAGATGGCGGAGGATCCCTTCTTTCCGGGAGATGTCGAGAAGGTGGTCGATCAGGTGGGAGGCGAATCCCAGCCGTCGAAAGGAAGGGTGAATCGCAACGTTCAGGATGTGGCACTCGTCCAGGGTCCGCCAGGAGCAGATATAGCCGAGAACCAAAGGGGCATCCGGCTGGCCGAGGACCAACGGCCGGGCATGAGGAGCCCTTATCTCACTCTCGAAGGCCCGCCGGCTCCATGGGGTTCGATAAGAAGCCTGCTCGATCGCAAGGATTTCCTCGATGTCCTCCTCGGACATCCTTCGAATCGAGAAAAGCATGCGATCTTCCCGGCCCCGCGCCTCCACACCGATTCACTTTTTTTCGGGAAGACTATTCTCCGGATGAGCCTCGTTCCAGGGGCGCTCGTACCCGAAGATCGTGGAGAACGGCTGGCGCTGTACCACCCAGAAGCAGGGTCGGAACAAGCCGTAGTCGAGAAGGACGCCGACCGGGTGCAGGATGTAAGCAGCGATCCGGATCGGATTCGCCGCCTTGTCGGGATCGTACTGTGCGGTTTCCGCCTTCGCCGTTCCCGCCGCGATCGTAACAAGGCCCGCCACAACCAGGATGCAGAAGATTTTCAACATCTCTGCGCCCGCCCTTCGAGTGGAACCGCCATGTTCGATCTTCATGTTCTTCTCCCCCTTGTTTGAGAGAACTGGCCTTTGTCCCCATGATAAGGGTGCGACCCGCAGCCGTCAATCATTTCCCGGCCCTCCCTTCTGTTCTCGGCGAGGGCCGACGCATTCTTGAAGGATCAGTCAGGCTTTTTCACCTCGCGCTCTTGGGTGCCCAGGGACTGCGTGAGCCTGGCTATGGTCGCCTTCGCTACCCGGGCATCGGGGTGTTGGGGATACTCGGCCAGAAGCTTCCGGTATGTATCGATCGCCTTCTGCAACTTGCCGAGCCTTTCATAACACCGGGCCATCCCCATGTACGCCCATCCCTGTACGTTGGCCAGAGGCATCCGGCTGAGCTTCTCGTAAGCGTCCAGGGCGTGCGTAAAGTTTTTCTTCGCCTCGTACGAGTAAGCGAGTCCTTCCTGGGCCATGGCCTTGAGTTCCGGCTTCGAACCTGTTTTCAGAAAGTCCTCATACATTTCTATGGCTTCGTCGTATTTGCCGTCCTCATAGTAGCCTTGAGCGAGGAGCAGGCGCCCTACCCGGCTGGCGTCCGTCCTCCTGTAGTTCTTCGCGAGATCCTGGAGAAGCGCGAGCGCCCGGGCCTCCGCATCGGGATCGGCCTTCGCTGTTCGATTGTCGGCTGCCTGTCCGCCGGCTGTTGCAGGAGCGGGCGGACGAAGGAGTGCCTGCGCCTCGGCGAGCAAATGGGAGGCCCGGGCTTCCTGCTTGGCGGCATATACGCTCCAGGCCCAGAGTGCCAGGCCCAGGGCGAGCAGCAAGGCGACCCCTATGATGACTTCTCGCACGTGTCCCCGGGCCCATTCAATGGCCCGTCCGGACAAGGTGATGAACTCGTCGGGTTGTTTGATTTCTTTCCGGGTGATCTTCTTCGTGCTGGCCATGAAACCGTTTCCTCCTCTGTAGAAGGCCTAGGTGGCGTTCAAATCGTTCACAACCGCGTCGAGGTCCATCGTGTGGGCAAGCAAGGGGGAACCCGTCACCCGACAGGCCAGAGACAGGTACATCTGTTCAGCGACTTTTCGAAAATCGGGATCCAGGTTCCTGGGGTTTCGGCCCAGCCTGGCCTTCACCTGTTTCCGGACCGACCCGGAAACAGGGCCGTCGGCCTTGATCGCCTCCATGGCCTCGCAAAAATGCGGGTCCTTTCGCTTGTAGTATTGTCGCAGAGGTTCCTTGCTCAGCTGCGTTCCCTTGAAGGTGAGTCGAAGTTCGTCGGGGGTGATCGAGTCAGCCAGCAGGATGCGCTCCTTCGTTTTGATGAATTCGAATTTTCCGTCCCAGAGGTCCAGGCCCTTTTCAAGGAACAGATTGCACAGAAAGACGGCGATGAGGAGCGACAAGTCGGCAAGTTCCCGGAACTGGGCACCGGTGAGGCCGCAGAAATTCAAGGCCTCTTCGAACCGGAGATGACGGTCCATCGGCTCGAGTTTGCTGAAAAACTCGACAACAGGCCGGGGCAGCCATTCGCCTTCTTTCGGGATCGACGCCAGGCCGATTTCCCGGCCGTATCCGGGTTGTTGCCGCAGCCGCTTCAACAGGGAGCTGCCTTTTGGAACGCCGAACCGGAAGACATTCTCCAGGGGGATGAGGAACTGGGGTTGCGCGGGATGAAACATGCTGTAGTCCCAGGCACCCGTTCCGTGGATGGAGATTTGCGCGGGCTGCAGGACGGGAACCGCCTGAACGACGAGCCTGTTCGAAGGGGCGCGAAGCCTGTCGAAACGGACGGGCCTTTCTTTTTCATCCAGAAGCCCCAGATAATGGGTTTCCAACCCGTGGGACATCAGCCGCCTGCACGTCGCCGATCTTCTCAGAAGGTCTCTTGTCGGCTTGCCGCCGGCACGTTCCCAGACCCGCCCCCGGCGAAACAGGGCCCTCCAGGCGGAAGGATCTTCCAGGGCCTCGAACAAGTAGGCGCTCATCATGGCAATGGCGAATCCCTTCCCGCGGATTCGGTCGGGCATCTTTCCATAATCGAATACGGAGTAGTCATCCGTGAACTCGAAGAGATACCGGCCGGGCGTGTTCTTTTTCGGTTCCCGGACCATGCGGATGTTCTTTACGGATCCCTTGTACACAAGAGGATAAGTCCTTGGTTCCATCTTGTTTCCTCGTCATGCCCCCGGCAGGGGCTCTGTCAGAATGAAAAAGGCACGTCAGCGGAGAAATCCGGTATTCCCACCTGTGCCGCGGCGGGTTCCTGGCACCAGAGTCTCGTAAAACCCAGCGCCTCGGCATAATCCGCCACCTCTTCGTATTCGTCTTTCCGGATCACCCGATTCAGGGACGGGACCCGTGTCGCCTTGTACAGAGGCACGTATTGCGCCATCAGGCTCACGCACAAGTCGGCCGAAAATTCGCGTTTGAGCCGGAGCAACGATTCCTTGGCCCCCTCGATCTTGTCGGGCAGGATGAGAATGCGCACCATGAGCCCCCGGGCGCCGAGCCCTGTTTTCGGGTCTTCCCGAAAGTGCCCCACCTGGGAGAACATGACGCGAAGCGCCTCCTGGTTGACGTTGCTGTATTCCGTGATGCCGGAGAAGCGTTCCGCCTGCTCGTTGCCGGCGTATTTTACATCCGCCAGATAGATATCCGCCTTGCCCGCCATCCAGGACAAGGCCTCCGGCGTATCGTACCCGTGCGTGTTGTACACAACGGGGATTGCCAGCCCCAGTCGCTTCGCGGATTCGACGGCCAGCGCGATCTGGGGGGCGTAGTGGGTCGGCGAAACCAGATTGATGTTGTGGCATCCGCTCTCCTGGAGTTCCAGCATGATTTCCGCGAGTCCCTCGATCGGGATTTCCCGTCCCTGTCCGAGCTGGCTGATCGCGTAGTTCTGGCAGAAGAGACACCGCAGGGAGCAGCCGCTGAAGAACAGGGCGCCGGAGCCTTCCGTGCCGACCAGGGGAGGCTCTTCCCCCATGTGCGGCAGCCAGCGGGCCACTTTCGGAAGCGTGCCCCCGCCGCAGACGCCCCGTGCCCCGCCCAAGCGGTCTGCGCCGCATCTGCGCCCGCACAGGGCGCATCGCTGAAGCGTGGATTTCAGGCTCTCGCTTTTCTTCTTTTCCATCTCGTGGCGACTCGCTTCGCCGCGTACCGCGGGCGTTGAGCATACTTACAATACCCGCCCTCCGGTTTTCAAGCCGTTGCAGGCAGGCCCCTTGCCGATCTCCGCCAGACCGTCGAGCAGATGCGCGAGAAACAGATCGTTCAACACCCGTGTCGCCCGGCGGGTGCGCTGGAACAAGCCAAGCAACTCCAGGAGCTTGCGCGGGTGAGAGACCACGTAAGGGATCAATCTTCCGAACTGTTTCTTTCGGTACCAGCGAAAGACATCCAGGATGTCCGGCAGGCAGAAGGAGGCTTCATCCAGCACGGCGCGGACCACAACAAAAGGGACCCCCGCCTGCTCCGCAAGCTCGGCGATGACGGCACTTTCCATCTCCACGCTGGTCGCTTCATATTCGAGGCCGAGTCGAATCTTTTCCGCGCTCGAGGCGATGACACGGTCTGTGGTGACCATGGGGCCGGTGTGAACGGTCCAGGGCCCCGCCCGCACCCGTTCGAGCACCATCTCCCGGAGCGCGGGATCCGGCCTCAGACGGACCTCGGGCAAGGGAGGAATCGTCCGGACCTCCTCCGGTACAAGGATGTCCCCGAGCCTGCATGCGTCGCGGAGACCGCCGGCGTATCCGGTGGATACGATCCCTTGAAATTCGGGGCCCGGCAGAAAGGGGGCAAGCCCTTTCCTGGCCCGCTGCGGCCCGACGCCGGTCCTGACCAGAAGCACAGGGGTCTCCCCCCATTCTCCGACCCAGGCGTTCTTGTGGCGGGATGCCTCCGCCCGTCTCGCCCGCACCCCGGCCCGGATGCCCTGTATCTCTTGTTCCACAGCGGCCGTGATGAGCCATCCGGGGGCGGCCGTCATGGGTTGTTTCTCTTCGGTTGCGCCGCAGACTTCGCGAGCTTGTCGAGAATGCCGTTCAGAAAACGGCTGCTTTCCCGTGTTCCGTACTGTTTGGCGAGTTCGATTGCCTCGTTGATACTCACCTTCGGCGGGACATTGTCGCAGAAGAGGAGTTCATAGGCCCCGATACGAAGGATATTCCGGTCGATGACATTCATCCTGGAAACGCTCCATCGGTCCGCGCGGCCTTCAATGGCATGGTCGATCGGCTCTCGATGGTTCAAGACCCCCGCAAGAATCCTGTGCGCATGGCTCACGCTCGCAGGCCACCGATCCTGCTCGTAGAGCGTTTCAGGGAGGCCCTCGTGCCATCGGTCCAACAGGTCCATCGTGTACAATGCCTGCAAGGCCATCTCACGTGCTTTTCTGCGAGCATCCATGGACAGGTCCGTTGCCGTGTTCCGAGAAAGTTGTTTTGTGATCCGCCCCGGCCGCCCCGGCCTCGCAGAGGCGTGCCGGGCGCCGTCGGCGGATGAAGGGGCCGGAGAGTGGGGGCCTTGCCGGGTGTTACTGAATCACCTTGAGGAGATTAACGAGTTCGATAGCGGACTCCGCCGCTTCCCACCCCTTGTTCCCCATCTTCGTGCCCGCCCGTTCGATGGCCTGCTCCAGCGTGTCCGTGGTAATCACCCCGAAGGTAACCGGGACGCCGGTCTCGAGGGCGGCCTGGGCCACGCCCTTCGTCACCTCGGCGCTGAGCACCTCGAAGTGGAGCGTGCCTCCCCGAATCAGGGCGCCCAAGCAGATCACCGCATCAAAGCGGCCGGAAGCGGCCATCCGCTTCGCCAGCAAGGGAATCTCGAACGAACCGGGCACGCGGACGATCTCGAGATTCTTCTCTTCTCCGCCATGCCTCATGAGCGCGTCCAGGGCGCCCTCCAGCAATCGTTCCGTGATAAAATTGTTGAACCGGCTTACGACGAGTCCAAACCGGAACCCCTTCGCATTCAAGACGCCTTCCCGGATCTTTGGCATGACGGTTCTCCCGTATTCGGTTTGTGTCCTGCTTGTTTTGTCCCGGCTTCCTGGCGTTCCCTACCCCTTTGGAGGGGACCCAAAGCCGTATTTTTCCAGAAGTTCTTTGCTCACCCCTTGTGCGGGGTCCGCCGAAGTCGCCCGTGGGGCGAGGAGCTTCTCTACGTACTTGCCGATGATGTCGGCCTCGAGGTTGACCGGATCTCCCGGCCGCAGGCCCTGGAGGGTGGTTTGGCCGAGGGTGTGGGGAATCAGGTGGACCGAGAATGTGTCCGCCTCGCACACGCCGAGTGTCAGGGAAACCCCGTCCACGCAGACGGACCCTTTTTCCACGAGATAACGGGCCGTCCCGGGGTCTGCGCGAAATCTCATTTCAACGTTCCGCCCTTGCTCCCTTTTTTCGAGCATGCGGCCGATCCCGTCTACGTGGCCGGTGACCAGGTGCCCGCCAAGACGGTCCGACAGGCGCAGGGCCCTTTCAACGTTCACCCGGCGGCCCGGCTTGCAGGAGCCCAGGGTAGTCCGCTCGAGCGTTTCCCGGGACACCTCTACCCGAAGGGTTCCGGAACCGAGACCGACGGCTGTCAGGCAGACCCCCTGGACGCAGAAGCTGTCGCCTACCTTCGAATCCGTGAGATCGAGAGGAAGGGCCAGCGAGAGTTCCAGGATGCCGCCCTTTTGCTGCACGGTCCGGATTTCCGCGACACATTCCACGAGCCCTGTAAACATCCACACCTCTCAAATTCGCCCGCCGGCCGCCGGCCTCTTTCCCGCCCGGCCGGATTGTGGGCCGGAGCAATAGGCCTCCAGCATGAGATCCCGATCGGATCGCCTCCACCGCAGGTCGTAAAGCGGGATGCCCCGTTTCGGACTTGCGAACCCCGGCCCGTCGAAAAGGGTGGGGGCATCCCTGCCGCCGAGGAGGAGGGGCGCCACGAAGAGAAGCAGCTTGTCCACCTCTTTTGCCTTCAGCGCCGTCGTGTAGATGCCCGACCCTCCTTCCAGGAGCAGGTGCTGAATGCCCCGTCCGGCCAGGCGGCGCAACAGCCGGCCCAGGGGAACCCTGCCCGACCGATCGGGGCGAAAGACCTCCACTTGTATGCCCCGGCGCTCCATCTCTTTGATTTTTCCCTTCGGCGCCTTGTCGGTAGTAGCCAGAAGGGTTTCCGCCTCCGCCCGGAGTACACGGGCGCTCGCCGGGATCTGAAGCCTCGAGTCCATGACAACCCTGCACGGGTTCCGGCCGCCCCGTACGCCCCGGGCCGTGAGCCTTGGATCGTCCTTGAGGACGGTTCCGATGCCCACGAGGATAGCGTCCACCCGGCTTCTGAGCCTGTGAACCTTCTTCCGCGATGCGGCGCAGGAGATCCACTGCGATCGTCCGCTCGAGGATGCGATTTTTCCGTCGAGGCTCAGGGCGGCCTTCAGGGTGACAAAGGGCTTATTCGTTTCCATGTACTTGAAGAAGGCCTCATTCAGTCTGCGGCACTTCTCTTCCAGTACGCCGCAGGTGACGAGAACGCCCTTTCGACGGAGGGCCGCGATCCCCCTTCCGCTGACGAGGGGATTGGTATCTCGCGTCCCGACGACCACCCGGCGTATGCCGGCGGAAAGGATCCGATCGACGCAGGGAGGGGTCCTGCCGTGGTGTGAGCAGGGTTCCAGGTTTACATAGAGGGTTGCTCCCCTCGTGTCTTCTTTCGCGCCCTCGATGGCGATCACCTCGGCGTGGGGGGCGCCGGGCCTTCTGTGGTATCCCGTACCGAATACCCTGCCCTGCCTGACGAGCACCGCACCCACCATCGGGTTGGGTCGTGTATGCCCCCTTCCACGGGCGGCCAGCCTGCAGGCCAGACCCATGAATGTCTCATCGGCTTCGGCCGGACCCTCCCTAGGCATGGTCGCTGGAATCCCGCTTGAGAAGTTTCCCGACCTCTTTCATGAAATCGGTCACGTCTTTGAATTGCCGGTAAACCGAAGCGAATCGGACGTAGGCGACTTCATCGATTTCGTGAAGCTCGTTCACCACCCTCTCGCCGACCGCGCTGCTCTCGATTTCCTTTTCCCCCTTGTCCTGCAATCCCTGTTCGATGCGGTCCACGGCTCGCTCGATCGTATTGATGCTGATCGGCCGTTTTTCACATGCCTTTTTCATGCCTGTGAAGATCTTCGAACGGTCGAAGGGCTCCCGGCGCCCGTCTTTCTTGATGACAAGAGGAAGCGTTTCCTCGATTCGTTCGTACGTGGTGAAGCGCTTGCCGCAGCCGAGGCACTCCCGGCGCCTCCGGATGACATTGTGGTCTTTGCTGAGACGGGAATCGATCACCTTGTTCTGAAGATCGGAGCAGAAAGGGCACTTCACGGGGCCTCCTCCATGTCGATCTGCTGCAGTTCCGTGCCGGCCTCCTTCAACATTTCTTCCGACAGGGAGTCCGGATAGCCTTCCAGATAGCAAATCTGGCGGATGCCGGCGTTGATGAGCATCTTGCTGCAGATTACGCACGGGAAATTCGTGCAGAAGAGGCTGGATCCCCGAATGCTCACTCCATGGTATGCTGCCTGCAGGATGGCGTTCTGTTCGGCGTGGAGGCCCCGGCAAAGCTCGTGTCTCTGACCCGAGGGGATCTGCTGCGCATCCCGAAGGCAGCCGATGTCGGTGCAATGGGCGATGCCGGACGGGACGCCGTTGTAGCCCGTGGCGAGGATCTTCTTGTCCTTGACCAGTACGGCCCCGACTTGCCTTCGGATGCACGTAGACCGGCTGGAGGCAAGTTGCGCGATCTTGAGAAAATAGATGTCCCAACCGGGACGTTTCCGCTTTTGTGGGTGACCCACGCCCTACTCTCCTCCGCCTCCGAAGCGCCCATGCAATCCGCCGACGGCAGCCTGGAGCGATCAGTCCGAAGATGCGACCCGGAGCGCTTCCCGCTCAATGGACCGTATCTTGTCCAGTCGTCTCTGGTGCCTGCCCCCCTCGAACTCCGTGTTCATCCATATCCTGATGATTTCCTCGGCCTCCGTTTTTCCCAGCTTCCAGCCCGGAAGCACCAGAACATTCGCATCGTTGTGCTTGCGGCACATGGCCGCGGTTTCCGGGTCGGAAACGAGAGCCGCCCGGATCCCCGGGAACTTGTTGGCCACGATACTCATGCCCACGCCCGAACCGCAAACGAGTACGCCCCGGTCGGCCTGCCCTTCCAGGATGGATGCGAGCGCGGGCTTTGCGTAATCCGGATAATCCACCGAGTCGTCGGAGTGGGTGCCGAAATCCTTGACCGGGACCCCCCATTCCGTAAGGATCTCTTTGGCGATTTCCTTCAGACGAAACCCGGCATGATCGGAGGCCAAGGCAACAGGCCGTATCATTTCCATGATCTCCCTGCAGGACCGCGATACAGCGCGAGAAACCTATGCCGCATTTTCGAGTTTTGCCACGACGTAGTCGACGGCATCCTGTACTGTTTGAATCTTCTCGGCATCATCGTCCGAGATCTCCGTGTCGAACTCCTCCTCGAGGGTCATGATCAGCTCGACGATGTCCAGCGAGTCAGCTCCGAGATCCCCCAGGAAGGATGCCCGGTCTTTGATCTCCTCTTCCGGCTTGCCCAACTGCTCGGCGATGATTTTCTTGACCTTCCGGGATACTTCTTCCACCGATACGCTCATGGTCTGCTACTCCTTTCTTCCTGAATCGCGCTGCGGTTTCACGTCAACGGCCTCACACGTAGAGACCTCCGTTGACATGAAGGACCTGCCCGGTAATGTAACTTGCCTCCGGAGAGACGAGAAAAGCCACGGTGTTCGCCACCTCCTCCGGAGAGCCGAGCCTTCCCATCGGAATGTGCTCTCGAATCTGCTCCTGTACGTTCTCCTCCAGGGAGGAAGCCATGGCGGTGTCGATCAACCCGGGGGCCACGGCATTGACCGTGATGCCCCGTTTCGCGTATTCCCGTGCCGCGGTTTTGGTCAGGCCTACGATGCCGGCCTTTGCAGCCGCATAATTCGCCTGACCGACGTTGCCCGTGAAGCCGACGACGGACGTGATATTGACAATGCGGCCGTATCGCCTCCGGGACATGGCCGGGATCACCCGGCGCATGCAGAAAAAGGTGCCCGAGAGGTTCGTCTCGAGTACCTCCCGCCAGGCGTCGTTGCCGGTCCTCACCAGGAGATTGTCGTTGCGCAGCCCGGCATTGTTCACCAGGATGTCGATTCGAGCCGTTTCCGCCAGGAGTTCTTTTACAGCCCGGGCCACGTCGTCGTCCTCGCGTATGTCGATCCGGACCGCCTCGGCCCGTCCACCTTCATCCCTGATTTCCTGTGCAACGGATTCCAGGGCGCCCAGGTCCCTGGATCCGAGGTACACCTTCGCCCCTCGCCTGCTCAATGCCATGGCGATAGCCCTGCCGATGCCTCGACTGGCTCCGGTCACCAGCGCGATCTGGGCTTCCAGGGTCATGGGATGAGTCCCGGCTTCCATCGGTTTCATGCGTGTCTTCCCGCCGTCCCGGGGATTATTACAGGGCTGCGGCCCTGTCGGGCGATCCGATCCGGGTCCGTGACCCGGGGCGATTTGCAAGGTCGGGAACAGAGCGGCGCCAGGGTGATACAGGATGTGCCGTAACCGGGTTGTATGCGGTCAGGGGTACGGATAGCCGTTGGCATGCCCCTGGCAGGTCCCTTGCGGCCGCTCGGTTCGGGCCTTTCATTCCACCTCGATGACTTCTGCTTTCTTGTAGTATCCGCAGTGAGGACAGATGCGATGGGGAAGCCTTGGCTCGTTGCACTGAGGACACGGTACGACAGTCGGGGCTGAGAGTCTTTCGTGTGATCGTCTTTTGTCTCTTCGGGCCTTTGAGGTCCTCTTCTTTGGAACTGCCATAGAAAATCCTTTTTATTATAAGAAGTTACCTAGCCTTTACCACAAAATCCTTTAAACAATCAAGTGGAGAACCCGTAGTCCCCTCGTGACACCCGCAATCCGCCACATTCCGGTTCGCCCCGCAAATCGGGCAAAGCCCCTTGCAGTCCTCGTCACAGAGAGGCCGCATGGGAAGGGAGAGCAACAGGTGCTCCACGACGACACCTTTCACGGGGATATCCTCCTCGTCGTAGGTGCCCTCTTCGAGATCACTCGAGTTCAACTCGATTTCTCTCGCTGCCACCTTCCCCTCTCCCGATGGATGCAGAACTTGTCTGACGACCGCCTCCACGGGATAGGAAAACCGCTCCAGGCATCGGCTGCATTCGAAGCCAAGGGTGGCCCTGACCTTCCCCTCGATGACAACGTTCCGGCCGCGCTTCCGGACAAGAACGTCCCCGGAAGGCCCTTCCTCGACGGAGAAATCCTTCAGGCCCTCCCAACCGGCCTCTTCGCCTCGAAAGGCGATATGCAGGCCGCCCTCGGGAATGTCGGAATAGTGTAACTTCACGGTCTTTCGGAACCTGTAACGCTTTTTGAAAGCCTCCCCTATTATCTATGTGTCTTTTCTTATGTCAAGCCGTCCGGGTGCTTGACAGGCCCGGCACAGTCCGGGATACTTCGCCTGAATAGAGGAAACAACGTTTCCGGAGGGATTTCGGCAATGTTGAGAAGGGCCGCTTTTGCAGGTGACTGGTATCCGGCAGATCCGCGTCGGCTGCGGGGCGCCCTCGAGTCGTATGTGTCGGGCGCGGACGGAGAAGAGGAGGCTCTCGGTATTGTAGCCCCCCATGCAGGCTATATGTACTCCGGTTCCGTCGCAGGCGCGGTGTACGGACGGGTACGGATTCCTGACACGGTCGTCGTGCTTTGTGTAAACCATCGGGGTGCAGGGGCCCGGGCCGCCCTTTGGGGCCCCGGACACTGGGAAACCCCTCTCGGGCTCGTGCCGGTCCATGGGGAACTCACAGAAATCCTGCGGAGGCGGGTTGCCTTCCTTGAGGAGGATCCCAGGGCCCACGTACGGGAGCACTCCCTCGAATTGCAGGTGCCTTTCCTCCAGATCAGGAACCCGGGGGTGCAAATCGTCCCCATCTGCCTGCAGGAGCTGGACTACGCGGAGTGCGCCTCACTGGGTGAGGGCTTGGCGGCGGCCGTCCGGGATTTTCCCGAGCCGGTTCTTTTGGTGGCCAGCACGGACATGACGCATTTCGAGTCCCGGGAAGAGGCGAGGCGGAAAGACATGCTCGCCATCGAGAGGATCCTGGATGTCGACCCGGAGGGGCTGTACGACACCGTTAGAAGGCACCGGATTTCGATGTGCGGGTATATCCCGACAACGGCGGTCCTGTGCGCCTGCGGCGCCCTTGGGGCCGATAAGGGCACGCTCGTTCGGTATGCAACCTCCGGGGATGTGAGCGGGGATGACTCCAATGTGGTGGGGTATGCGGGAATATCCCTCCGGTAACGGACAGGTCTCGTCCATCCCTTGAAAATCTTCGCTCAACCCCTTATAATCCGGCATGCTCAATCGGTTTCGGAGAAGAGCAGTCGCTATCGACTAGGTAGATGGGGGATCGTCCAACGGCAGGACTCCAGACTCTGGATCTGGCTATCGGGGTTCGAATCCCTGTCCCCCAGCCATGCTAAATGCTTGATGCACATGTCGACCGTACGGTCCCATCGTCCAGCGGTCTAGGATACTGGCCTCTCACGCCAGAGACGCGGGTTCGATCCCCGCTGGGACCGCCAATAAAAACAAGGGGTTAGGCGAACGAGCCTGGCCCCTTGTTATTTTGTGCTAGCCTCTCGCTATCCCGGTGGAGGGGTTTCTATTTTGGTTCGACGGCCTCGGCCATGATCGCCCATCATCTACTGCTGTGGCAGCGGGCATGCCTCGGGAGGAGTGTCGAGGCAATAGTGGCCGACAAGAACCGACTCCCCTCCTTGTTCCTCGTACACCGCCTGACAATCGCCGGCGCAACAAATCTGGCCGGGTTCACACGGATCACAAATCATCCCCAGGCAATTGTAGTCATCTCCGCAAGCGCCGAACAAGACGAAAACCGCCGCCACCCAGAAAGCAGCTCCGTACCTCATGTCATCCTCCCTTCGCCTTGGACTCCTGCTTGTCTCGCCTCAAGCCCTCCTCCGGGTACGCCGGCACCCAGGCATAGAGCTTGCCCCCTTCGTTCTTTTCTCTTCTCATGTAACAAAAGCGGGGCGTGTTGTCGATGCCTTTCCTGGTGCCGGGCAGGAGATATGGATGCTCGGCGCGATCCCCGTATGGCGATTCCTGAGTGCATTCCGGGCCGGTACAATCCGAACGCCGAGACCGCCCCCCCTTGATTATCTCTCTCCCATGCAGTACGAAAGGAGGGGGCGAATGTTCGGTTGCAACCAATGCATAGGGCTGGAGGTGCCGGGGCACGACACGTTTTTAAAGACGGTTCAACAGATGATTGCTTCATACGGCCATCGAAGCGCCGAGATATGTTCTCGGAGATCACCAACGATTTCACGATCGAGCCAGACGGAAAAGGAGGGAACACGATGAAACGATTCAATGAAATCCGAACTGCGAGGCGGTTTCTTTTCCCTTTTACAGCGGCGATCCTCTTCTTTCTGTGCTCCTGGGTCCATGCGGAAACGGATTTCCGGAACCAGACAAGGGTCGATGAGCGGGTGATTTGTGAAGGCCGAAACCCCTCCTCTCTTGTGGCCCTGCGGTCCTCCGGCGGAGGAACGATCACGGCTGCGGAATCCACTTCTGCAGGCGGTGCCGGCGATGCGATGGCCATCCTGAAACGGATGAAGGAACTCCTCGAGCCCGAGGGTCCGAGTCTTCGCAGGGTCGTCTTTTCCATGAGCGCAGAGGGAGAGACGGTTCAGAAGGTTGCCGGTATGGCGGTCAAGAATTTCCCCGATGGGAAGCGGATGCTCCTCGTCATGCTGGCGCCCGATGATGTCAAGGGAGTCGCCTTTTTGATCCATGAGATGGCGAACAAGACCGATGTGATGTGGGTTTATTTCCCAATCATAAGAAGGGTGCGGGAAATCAAGTCCATCGATCAGAACGAGCACTTTCTTGGAACGGATTTCACCTATGCCGACCTTGGCTTCATCAATCTGCACGAACATTACAAACTTCTTGGGACAGAGGAGCATAACGGGGTCCGTGCTTACAAAGTAGAAGAGAAGGCGCCGCAGGAGCCGCTCTATTTTTCCAAGGTCATTACCTGGATCTCGACAAAATCCCAGCTTCCCATCGAGCGCGACTATTACGACCCCGCGGGTGAGCGGATAAAGACGGAACGGTTCAAGGACGTAACGGTCGTGGACGGAGTGCCTACGGCCCTGCGGATCGTGATGAAAGATGAGGGACAGGGCTTCATTACGGTGCTCGACATCCGGGAAGTGGATTACGAGGGAGACCTTCCGGACGAACTCTTCAAGCCCGAGAACCTGTCTCATATCGCGTCCCATGGGATCTGGAAAGCAAACATCAAAGGACTGCCTTAGGGTGTTGTCCCAGTGGGGGGCTGGATCGAAAGGGGCACTGCTTTTACCATCTATCCGCCTGCAGACGGGAGGGATAGCCTGTACGGATCCTGATGATGGGACGAGGGCTTCCGTGTGGATTCCGGGGGAAAACGGCGGGCCCGCCGGGACGGCGGTCAGGAGCCGGTTGCCTGCATGATCTCCTGGATCTGTTGCTCCGTGTCGCGGTAGTCGCTTGCTTCCTCGAGGATTTCCTGAAAGATCTGCAGTGCTTCCTCGTTCCGTCCCGTTGTGCGGAAGATCAGGGCCTGTTCATATCGAATTCCGCGCCGCTGATCGCGGTCCAGGCCCTCGATTTCGAGGGCCTTCTGATAACAGTCCAGGGCCACTTCCGGCCGGTCGAGGTCCCTGGCACAGGTGCCCATCAGAGCATAGGCGTCGTACTGCAAACTTGCATCCATGCAGGCGATTTGGAGCTCTTCCATCGCGTCCTCATAGAGGCCCATTTCGTGGTAGGCTACGCCCAGGTTGTAGTGGGTTTCATAGTCGTCTTTGGCCACCTGACCCTGAATCCCCTGCTTGAAATTGTCGAAAAGATCCTGGAATTCCAGCCGCTCGAGCGGTGAACCGTCCGGGGCCCCGGAATCCGTGCCTTGCGGGCCTCCCTCAACCTGTTCGGCCATGGATTTCTTCTTGAGAAGGTCGTAGATGTTGGCTTCCATCTTCACCTTTACCTGGCCGCTCGTTGTCTGCTCCACCGAGGCGGAGGGCTCGTCGAGGGTTCCGCTGGAGGCGCCGGTCAGGCCTGACGCCTCGCGGTACTGCTGGAGGAAGGATTCTTTCTCCTTCAAGAGATTCTGTCTTTCGTACAAGGTCTCCAACTGCCTGAGGGCCTCCTGAAGTTCGACCCGCTGTCCGGCCTCGTGAAGGAGGGACACAAGCGTTTCATGCCCCTCGCATTCGTCGGGCCAGAAGGAGGCGATCCAACGCGCAAGGGACACGGCGGCCCCAATGGATCTTTCCTCTCTGCCCATCTCCTTTGTGACCTGACACAGGCGCTCAAAGGGATCCGCGAAGGGAGCCCCCGGTTCCGGGAAAATCGCCTCGAAGACACGAACCTTCTGTTTCGTCTCTTTCAGGGGAAGGTGAGAGATCTCCTGGAAGATTTCCCAGAGCTTTTCCTGCTGTTCCTCCTCCCGGAGGATCTTGGCCAGGCGTTCGTAATAGGGATAGGCATCCGCGTAAAGACCGTACTGGTAAGAAATCTGCGCCGCCCTTCGCAGGGCCGATGTGGATTGGGGCTGTATTTTCAGGATTTGTTTGAACAGGGCGATGGACTTCAGGTGGAAGCCCGCTTTTGCGAAGATTTCGGCGGTTTCCGCATACTGTTCGACTGCCTGCGCCGTCTTCCCCTGCTTCGTGTACAGGTCCCCCAGTTTCAACCGGCTGCGGGTGTCCTTGGGGTTTTTCTCGATAAGATCCTCGTATCCCTTCCGGATCTTATCCCATTTTCTTCGCTGTACGAGATCCTGAAGTTTCTTGATCATGGAGCTGACCTTTTCCTGTCGGTTTCCTCTCGCTGAAGGGTGGTTACCAGGCCTTGCAGCGCCAAAAGATAGCTCGCCGATCCGAAGCCGGCAACGACGCCTGTTGCGATATCGGACAGATAAGAGTGTTGCCTGAACGATTCCCGACCGTGAATATTCGACAGATGGACCTCTACAAACGGGATGCCGGTGGCGAGAAGGGCGTCCCGCAAGGCGATACTCGTATGTGTATATGCCGCGGGGTTGATGACGATCCCATCAATCCTGCCTTGGGCGGCCTGGATGCGGTCGACAAGCTCCGACTCGGAGTTGCTCTGGCAAATGTCCTGGATGTCGACGCCGAGTTCCCCGGCTCGCTTCCGGAGCTCGCTGTTGATCTCGTCGAGCGTCTTGCTCCCGTAAATCCCCGTTTCCCTGCTTCCCAGGAGATTGAGATTCGGTCCGTGCAAGATCAGGATCTTCATGTTTCTCGGCCTTCCCTCGTCCCTCCGCGGGCGCGAACCCGACGCTTATTCGGCGGAAGCTTCCGCGGCCCCCCCCCTTTTTCTTACGCGGGATCCACGCTGCACGATCTGCTGTTTCAGATCGGCGAGCCGTTCGTGTATGGCCGGGTTCCCGGGTTCCCGTATGGATAATTTCCTGTAGATCTCAAAGGCCCTATGATGGTAACCCTGTGATGCGTAAAGCTCGGCCAGAGTCCGCGTCAGGATTTCTTCCGGCCCTTCTCCCGCGGCCTTCCCGCCGGATTCGCCGCCTCGCCGCATCCGGAGCCTTTGCCAGATCCGCCTTGCTTCTTCATCCTGAGGGTCCAGGGAGAGGATCCGGTGGACGGTTTTCTCCAGACGGTCCCAGTCCTGTTTCTCTTCGTAAACGGCCAGGAGAAGTCGCTGTGCGATGAGATTGTCGGGCGCGGAGAGAACCACCTTTTCCAGTTCCTTGACCGCCCGGTCCGTTTCGCCCTTGTCGACATAGGCCCTGGCGAGCGCCACCCTACCGCTGACAAACCCCGGGTGGTGGTGCAGCCCTTTTTTGCAGACAGCTATTGCCTGATCCAACATGTTTCTTCTTCTGTATGCCTCTGAAAGTGCGGCAAAAACCAGAGAAGAAGGCTCACGCGCCAGGATTTCCCGGTACCGGTCGATCTCGCCGGGCCCTCCGCTTTCCTCCGGATGGGGAGTTCCGGCCGTTTTCGCCGTTCTCCTTCCCTTATCCTTATCGGCCATTCGGGCCGTCTCCTTTACCCTTTCCAGCCCTCGATACACAAGGCAAACGGGGGAGTTGTACCGCCACCGGTCCTGGCCCCGGCAATGCCTGTCCAGCGGATAGCCGAGGTCGCCTTCTTTCTGTTCACCGTTGCTGGCACACATCTTGCCACACATTCTGGGCAAGGTAGGTCAGAACCGTTTCAGCCTACCATGGAAGACAGAATACGTACAGTTCCATATTGCAGGGTGAGGGTGGGAAGGCCCTCCATTCTTGCTTCACACAATACATGAAGAACTTATAATAATGCATTGAATTGAAAAAATAAAGTGAAATCTGAAAAGTCTACCTGTTCTCGCGGCAGGCTTTCCAAGCATCTTTGGATGTCAACCCATCACAGATCAGGAAAGCGAGAGCCATGAAAACAAAACCTCCTAATGAAACAGCAGGTTATCCAAGAATGGTCATTTCTCGTACCTCCTCGTTTCGGTTTCGTACCCTCCATAAGCGGCAAGGCGCCCCGGCACGGGCGAAAAATGTCATGCGGGGGACATTCTGCGGCACCCTGCTCGTTGTGCTGCTCGGCCTCTGGGCCTCACCGCCGAACGCCTCGGCCGACGTCCAGACCCTCGCGGACTACACGGCCTTCCCTCCCTTCATCTCGGCCACGGTGAAGCCGAATATCCTTCTGATCCTGGACAATTCGGGGAGCATGAACGAATTGGCCTACAAGGAGGTCACGGGCCATCGCTGTGCCACGACAGACGCCTTCACCGGCTACGTTGAAGGGAAAAAATACTACGGCTTGTTCGATTCGGATCTCTGCTACAAGTACGACAATGGGGGGCACTATTTCTATCCGTCCGGGCCGGTAGTGGACGACCCGGCGACACCGAACGTCCATGAGAGGTCCGCGGGGTTTGTCACGGACCCGAGGCGCTTCTCCGGCAACTGGCTCAACTGGTGGACCATGCGCCGCCTCGATGTGGCCAAGAAGGTCCTGACTGGGGGGCGGCTGGCCTCGGACCCCGGAAACTATGTGCTTCTTGGTACGCCCACGGAAAGGGACTTTCGCAGGATCTATGACGACTACACGGCGGCCACCGACCCGCACGGGGTGGTAACCAAGAACGTATACTACACGCCCTTCCGGCAGGGCCTGTACAGCTATTTCTTCAACGATCAGCGTAACGGCGAATTTGCGATCATGTTCAGTTTCGTGAGCGCGGAATTCGACGACCCGGATGACCTGGGCCCGGACGGATGTGCGGACACGGGAGCATACACGGTCCTCACGAATGATCCCGTGTACCAGAATGTAGGGGAATCCGGCCATTCCTACGATGCCTATTTCCTCGCCATCAAGGCGGGCACCGTAGGCGTGGACCGCCCCCCCATGGGAATCGTGCAGAATATGGCGGACCAGGTTCGTTTCGGCTACATGCAGTTCAACCTGGGGGCGGGCCCGGCGGAGGGATACACCGGCGACTACAGCACCTGGGACATCGACGGAGACGGCACGGTAGACCTCCGGTGGGGCTATGCGGACGGGGGGCGCGTGCGGAACTACGTGGGGGATACGGAAACCCTGGTTACCCCGCAGGGCGACACCGTTCTGCGTCTCGTGGACAACATCAACCGACAGATGATCAAGATGTGGACGCCTCTCGAAGAGGTGCTGAACGAGGCGGTGCGCTACTATCGGCAGGTCGCCCCCTGTTACACCCCCGATTACCCGGACACGCCGCCGAACAACAATGTGGACTTCGAGGTGAACGACAGCTGGGACCCTTACTATTACAATGATTTTTACGGTCCCGGCGCCGGCGAGTGGATCCCTTGCGCCAAGTCTTTCATCATCCTGCTCACGGACGGCGAGCCGAACCAGAACAGCGGTGCGGGGAAGTGCGGGGACTACAACGCGACCTTCGATGGTGACGGGGGCGGATATCTCGAAGATATCGCCTATCTGATGAATACCGAGGACGTGCGACCCGATCTTGCGGGAACACAGAACATCTCCCTCTACACGGTCTGGACCTTTGAAGAACCGTCCCAAGCGCAGAACGCGGTCAACTACCTGAAACGGGCCTCCCGGGCCGGCGCGTTCACGGACATGAACGACGACGACCAGCCGTGGTGCGAAGAGAACTGCTCGGACTGGGGCACGGGCTTCTATCCCGGGTCGTGCGGGTCGAAGGACGGCACCGGCCTCTGTACGGCCAACACCATGTGCCAGGAATGGGACCGCAACTGCGACGGGGTCCCGGACACCTATTTCGAGGCCCAGGACGGGGAGCAGATCTCGGAGAGCCTTCTGCTGGCCATCACGGACATCCTCAGGCGCAGCGCCTCGGGGACGGCGGTCTCCATCCTGTCGACGAGCGCGCACGGCGAGGGCTCCCTCTTCCAGGCCTACTTCAAGCCCACCGAGGTGACCGCCATGGGCGAACGGTCGGCGGAAACCCGGTGGCTGGGCTACCTCCACGGGCTCTGGGTGGACGATCACGGCAATCTGCGGGAAGACAACGGAGACTTCAAGCTCATCTACAGCGAAGACAACATCATCCAGTTCTACTTCGATGAAGAAAACGGGACACGGGTCCGCCGGAACTATGTTTCCTCCGACAAGCCTTACGGCGACGACACCTGGGACGAAACGAATATTTCGATGAACGACTTGCGTTCCATGTGGGAGGCAGGCAAGAAGCTGGCCCTGCGGGACCTGGCCTCGAATCCCAGGAAGGTGTACACGACCCTGGACGAGCAGCACCTCATCGACTTCGATCCGGCGCAGGCCTCTTCGTTCCAGAACTATCTCCGTGCGCCGACCCCCGGGGATGCCGAGGACATTATGTATTTCACCCTGGGCGTGGAAGACAAGATTCCGCCTAGCATGCGGCCGCGGCGGGTGTATCTGGATACGAACGGGGACAGCATGGCGGACGAGGAGGCCCTCTGGCGGCTCGGCGACATCATCTATTCAACGCCGGCGGTGGTCTCCCGTCCCATGGAGAATTACGACGATATCTACAGCGACCCGACCTACGGCGAGTTCGAGCGTCTGTACGCCCGGGGTTCCGGGCCGACACCCTCGCCGCGACCCACGGTCGTGTACGTAGGGGCCAATGACGGCATGCTCCACGCCTTCAATGCCGGCGTGTACCGGCCGGGAAGCGACTGGACGACCAGCGATGAGGAACACGGGCGCTATACAACGGATTACCCGTCCTATTACACGAGTGCCCTCGGCCGGTCCCCGGAGCTGGGAGAGGAGATCTGGGCCTTTATCCCGCGGGCCGTTCTTCCCCATCTCCAGTGGCTCACCGATCCGAACTACACACATGTGTACTATGTCGACCTGAAGCCGAAGATCGCGGATGTGCGGATCTTTCCGGACGACAGCACGCACCCGAACGGATGGGGGACCGTGCTGATCGGGGGGCTGCGACTCGGCGGGGGCCGCTACGAGGTGGATGATTTCAACCAGGACGGCACGCCCGGCGATACGGAGATTTTTTCCTCCTGTTACTTCGCCTTGGACATCACCAACCCCGGAGACCCGAAGTTGTTGTGGGAATTCAGCGATCCGGACCATCTGGGTTTCAGCACCGCCTATCCGACGGTGGCCCGCATCGGGGACCGCGCGGGACGGGGAGATTGGTATGTGGTGTTCGGGTCGGGACCAACCGAGTTCGACGGCACCAGCGACCAACAGGCCTCCATTTACGTCCTGGACCTGCTCACAGGCAATGTGGTTCGCCGCTTCGGACAGAACCCCGGTGGAGACGGCTTCCCTGAGGATCCGGCGATCGAGGATCGCGCCTTCCTGGCCGGGGCCGCCTCCATGGACATCAACCTGGACTACCAGACGAACGCGATCTACATAGGCGAGAGCGGCCAGCTTCCCGGCACGGACGAGTGGCGCGGCGGGATGTACCGGATCCTGATCGCCCCGCCGGGCACAGACATCTATCCGGGGCCGAACGCCTGGAGCGCCTCTATGCTCGCCTCCACCAAGACCGAGCAACCCATCATGTCCCCGCCGGGGCTCGCCACGGATTACAAGCATACGCCGTGGGTGTACTGGGGAACGGGGCGTTTCTTCACCGAAGACGACAAGGTCGATTTGCACACGCAATCCTTTTACGGCGTGAAGGACACCACCCTCGCGGAAGGCGGATCCGCGCTGAGTCTCAACCCGGGCGATCTCATCGATGTGACCAACGCCGTCGTTACGTATGGAGAGCCGAGTACGGTGACCGGCGTGCCCGACGTGGCGGCGGACAGCTCGTGGGAAACGATGCTCGCCGAGATGCGGGGGACCGACTCGGATCCGACCTATGGATGGATGATCGATGTAGTCGATATCGCAGGATGGGGGTCCGGGGAGCGGGTCCTCGAGAAGCCGAGTCTCTATGGGGG
>WFRX01000263.1 GCA_015486285.1 bacterium | reverse complement strand
GAGACTCGCGTACACACGGTCCGATTCGATCCGGGGAAAGAAGGTAAAGTCGATGTGTCCTCCCCGGGTGAAGCCGATGGTGATGACGAGGATCGCCAGGCCGGCGGCGATCGTCAGGTAGCGGTTTCGCAGGCTTGCGCGAAGGGCCGGCCTGTAGTAGCGGACGATCGCGCGCTCCAGCAGGCGACTGATTCGGTTCTGTATCCGGTAGACAGAGGCCCGCGGCCCGCCCGCCTTCGGAGGGCGCTGGTGGCCCAGGTGCGCGGGGAGGACGAACAAGGACTCGACGAGGGAGATCAGGAACACGCAGACCACGACCGCCGGGATGCTGCGAAAGACCTTCCCCATGATTCCCGGCACGAAGAAGATCGGCAGAAAAGCGACCATGTTCGTCAGCACGGAGAAGGTGACCGGCCAGGCGATCCACTGCGCTCCGCGGATGGCGGCCTGGAGGTACGGCATGCCCTGCTGCCGGTTCTCATAGACGTTTTCGCCCACCACGATAGCGTCGTCGACCACGATGCCGATGGTCACGATGAAGGCGAAGAGGGAAATCATGTTGATCGACACGTTGAACAGGGGCAGAACCAGCAGCGAGCCGAGGATCGATGTCGGGATCCCCATGGTCACCCAGAAGGCGAGACGCATCTCGAGAAACAAGCCCAGAAGAAGCAGAACCAGGACCAGTCCGAACCGGGCGTTGTGCAGCAGGAGACGCATGCGGTCGCGGAAGATTTCTGACCAGTCCTGCCAGATCGTCACCTTGAGCCCCGGCGGGAACCTGCGGCTCAGCTCCGCGGCATGTTCCTTGACCGCCTCGGCCACCTCCCCGGGCGTCTGGTCGCCGACCCGGTAGATGACCAGTTGAACCGCGGGCTTGCCGTTGAAAAAGGCCGCTTCATCCGTGTCTTCGAAGCCGTCGATGATCCGGGCCATATCCCCGAGCCGTATCTCCGTCCCGTCAGGGGTGATGACGATGGGGATGTCGGCGAATTCGCTGCCTCGATTGCGCCGCTCCGTGGTCCGCAGGAGCACCTCGCCGGCCGGCGTCTTGACCTCTCCCCCCGGCAGCTCCACAGCGGTCTGGCCGACCTCGCGGGCGATGCCTTCCAGGGTGAGGTGATAGGCCCTCAGGTTGGCCTGCGGCACCTCGATGCTGATTTCCAGGGGAGGAATCCCGTTGCGCTCCACCTGGACGATCCGCGGGTCCCGCAACAGCTCGTCGCGCACCTCTTCGGCTACGCGGTGAAGAACGTGTTTGTCGTAGTCCCCGTAGATCACGAGAGAGATGACCTCGCGGCGGTTGGTCAGGAGGCTGACCACGGGACGTTCGGCCTCCTCAGGGAAGGATGTGATCCGGTCGACGGCGCTCTTGATGTCCTGCTGGGCCTTGATGGCATCGGTGCCCAGGAGCAGTTCCACCTGGACCAGGCCCCTGCCTTCAAAGGCGCGGGATGTTACCCGTTCGATGCCGTCCAGGCCCCGAACGGCCTCCTCGGTGGCCAGCAGGATCCCCTGCTCCACCTCGGCCGGGCTGGCCCCCGGGTACGGCACGAGGATCTGTACGATGTCCAGCGCGAACTCCGGGAAGACCTCCTGCTTCATGCGGAGCCCGACCAGAAGCCCGCCGACGATCAGAACGAGCATCATCAGGTTGGCGGCTACGGCATTGCGGGCCATCCAGGCGATGGGCCCTCGCTCGTCCCTCTCGACCGTCATGGCGGGCCCGCCCGCAGCCTCATACCCGGGACGGCGGACGGGATGGGGTTGGTAATGATGCGGTCTCCGTCCTTGAGCCCATTACGCACGAGAACCGATTTCTCACCCTTCCAGAGGATTTTCACAGGCCGGATCACCAGCCGGTCCTTATTATCGAGGAGCCATACCCGGTCTCCTTCACGGACGGCCCTTCGGGGGACCGTGAAGATTCCCTCGAGCCGCCTGCCCTGGATCTCCACCCGTACATAGGCCCCCAGCATGAGGGGAATGCATTCAGGCCCCCGTTTCTTTTTCAGGCAAAGGGGGTCGTCGATCTCGATCAGGACCCGCGCCATTCGGCCGACCGGGTCCAGGTCCCCGAGCACGCGAACCAGCCTCCCCGGGCGCTCGATCCGTGCATTGTCGCTTGGCTCATTGATGATGGTCACCTTTGACTTCTCGATCTCTTCGCTTCCCGGTCTCCTGATCCACTGGAGTCGATCGACCGGGACCGAGGCCTTCACCCAGAACCGGTCCGTGCCGACCAGCGTGGCCAGCCGGGTCTGGGGGTTCACCAGCTTGCCCTCATCGACGAATTCTTCCTGAACCAGTGCATGGAAGGGCGCGTAGACCGTGGTTCTTTCCACTTGGAGGCGGGCCTGCTCCAGCGCGCTTTCGGCCGCCTCCAACGCGGCCCTGGCGTTCTTCTGCTGAGGCCTTCGCAGGGCCAGATCCCGGCTCGCCTGATCCAGGGCGATGTCTCCTTCGAGGAGCTTCCACTCCCGCTTCGCGATGACCTCCCGGCCTTTCTCCAGGCTGACCTGGAGGCGGGCCTCTTCCACGGCGGCCTCCTTTTGTTTGACCGCGAATTCGTAGTCCCGGGGATCGATTTGAAGGATCCTCTCACCGGCCCGAAAGAGTCCGCCGGGTTGCAGCTTCGGGCTCTGCCAGATGATACGGCCGCTCACCTCGGGCTGAAGGTCGATCTTCTGTGCGGCGATTACCGTTCCCATGCCCGCGATCCGTACGGTCTGCGTGGATGGTTCGGCCGGAACGGTTTCCACAAGGGGGGGCACGGGTTCCGTCGCCCTGCGCTGGACGTGCGGCGAATGAGAAATCAGCCACCTGGCGCCCAGGAGGCCTGCCGCCAGGACGGCCAGGGGCAACAGAACGCGGAGGAATGGCCTGGCCTTCATCGATCGCTTCCCTCTTCCGCCTGTTTGGATGATCGGGGCCGGGACCCGAGTTCGGGCGTCCATGCCCCGCCGAGGGCCCGATACAACTGCACGCGAAAAGAGAGCAGTTGCCGCTCTGCCACGATCTGGCTTCTTTCCACCCTCTGGAAAGACTGCAACGCGGCCAGTACGGGCAGGTAGTCGCTCAGGCCGTTTGCGTACCGCATGCGGGCCTCCAGCAGGGTGTCACGCGCCAGTTGCGCCTGCCTTTCGAGCTCGACGAGGAACTCGGCCTGCTTCCGTTCCTGGACCAGGGCGTCTTCCACTTCCCGGAGGGCGAGGAGGACGACCTGTCCGTAAGCGCCGAGCCTCTCCCGGACAACAGCCTTGTTCCGGTCCACCTCCGCTCTGCGCCGGCCCCCGTCGAAGACCGGCACGGTCAGGTTGGCCATGATGCTCCAGATCCAATTGTCGAAGATGTGTTCCAGGTCATTGAAGTCCTGGGATTCGTACCCGGTTTTCCCGCCGATGCGAAGGGCCGGGAGCCGGTCGGCAACCGCGGCGGCTACCCGGTAGTCAGCGGCCGCCAGGCGAAAATGCGCCGATCGGACATCGGGACG
>WFRX01000262.1 GCA_015486285.1 bacterium | reverse complement strand
ATGTAAATCTGCGCGTCTCCCATGTGGAGGGGATTGATCGGCCTCGGGTCCAGATGGGCCAGGTCCACACGGAAGTGCACCCCCTTCAGATGCCGCGGCAGATTCGACCGCAGCCTCTCCTCGAGGAGCTGCGGATCCTGGACCATCCCGAAGACCTTCGGATCGTCCACATCGGCGAGGGAGAACGTATACTCGTAGGCCCGCTTCCATCGCGGCTTCCTGTGCAGGATTCTCTGCCACTTCTTGCCCAGGCGCTTCTCTTCCGGGTCTTTCGCCTGAGAGGCCCAGCGATTGACCTCTTCCAGGAGAAACCAGTCCGTGAGCCTCTCGTAGGCGTCCAGGTTCTTGGTGGGCTTGTATGGGAAGAGGCGTTCCAGGGTGGGCCGGAAGATCTCCCGCAGATGCAGGTCGATCGCCCGGGTGGTCCGGTGAAAATACATGTTCATATAGAGATAGAGCCTCGCGTTCAGGAACCGCACCAGCGCCGCCACGCCGGAGTGATGCAGGGTCATCCCCTTCGGGGAAAAGAAGGTGTAGTAGATCAGCCGGTCCACATCGACCAGGTCGGTGGAGACCCCCGCCATGTAAGAATCCCGAAGCACGTAATCCAGGTTGTCCGCCGTGTAGATCCCGGAGAATACAGGGCTGAGCGCGAGAAGCCAGGCCGGGGCCTGCTCTTTCTGTTCTCCCTCGGGGCGCTTTACGAGGAAGGCGACGTACGCCGGGTCCAGTGTTTCGCTCTCCTTGAGCCTGCCCGTGGGACTTCGGCGGACGCGCCGGATCAGGTACGCCAGTTTCTGCTGTATGATCGCCTGGCTGATGTCTTCGTGGGTGATGCCGTACCCCTGCAAGAAATGGGTATCGAAAAAATGGCTGAAGGGGCCGTGGCCCAGGTCATGAAGCAGGCCGGTCAGGCGAAGGAGTTCCTCCACGTAAGGTGCGGACGGGACATCGGGAAAGCACTTCTTGAGCGTGGGGTAGAGTTGCCGGGCGAACCTGCCCGCAAGGAACATGGCGCCCAGGGAGTGTTGAAACCGGCTGTGTTCGGCCGACGGATAGACCCACAGGGCGCTCTGCACCTGGTGGATCCTTCGCAGCCTCTGCACCCACGGGTGATCCAGGATGTCCTTCTCTGTCGTCTCGTCCGGGTCGTCTTCGATGTGGGTCGTGTACTGCATGTACCCGTGGATCGGATCATTGATGAGACTGATCCCCTTGTAGGGGGAAATATTCTGGGGCATGACACTCCCGATGTCTGTTTTTCGCTCTCGTGCCTCAGGACGTCAAATACCTTTGAAACCATTCCCTCGCCGCATGGAGCGCCTCTTCGAGGGCCTCGGGGTCCGTGAACCGGTGATCCACGCCCGGCAGGATCCTGAGTTCCGCCGGCCCTCCGGCGTTCTCGTGGATCGCACGGGCATCCTCAACGGGCACCACTTCGTCCGCACTCCCGTGCAGCACCAGCAGGGGGGCTGAAACAAGGCGGGCCGCACCCAGGACGTCCTGGCTCCTGGCGTCCTCGAAAAACTTCTCCCCCGGCTCTCCTTCGGCCCCCAGCAGATAGCCCTGATCTTTCCACTCCCGGATCTTCTGCTTCAGCCCTTCCATGCCGTCCGCGATATGCGCAGGGGTCCCTACGCCCGCAAGGGTGACGATCGCCTTGATCGACGGCTCCCGGCTCGCATACAGCAGGGCCACCGCTCCCCCCATGCTCGACCCGAGCAGGCCCACGGGGCCTGCCCCCCGATCCCGGACCCATGCGACCGCGGCACGCAGATCATCCACTTCCTGGGCAAAGGTAATCTCCTCGAATCTGCCCTCCGACTCCCCGCAGAAGGAGAAATCGAAGCGCAGCACCGAGAAGCCGCTCTCACTGAGGAGGCGGGCAAAGGCCTTCTGCTTCGTGCCTTCCCTGCATGACATCATGCCGTGGCACAGGACGATCGTCCCCGCCAGGGCAGGCCTCGAAGGGCCGTAGTGAAGGGTGCCGAAGAGCTTCTGCCCCAGCGAATTACGAAAGACCACTGTTTCCATCGAATCGTTCCCCGCCAACCGGGCCCGGGAAGAACTCCCCGGCGCTGTTGAATGAATATCCAATGTACCGAAGAGGATTTATACAAGCAAGAAACCCGGCTATAATTTCACCCGATATGGCACCTCGACACCGAACCGGCATCATCCTCACGGGCGGCATCGGCGATTTCATCACGTCCCTGCCCGCCTTGCGCCTGCTCCGGCGGGGCCTTCCGCGGAGCGAGATCCTGCTGGCGGGCAATCCTCTCTGGCTGCCCCTGGCGCGGGCACTTCCTTTCCTCGACGAAGTCTACTCGATCGACGATCTTCCCCTCCACGCTGGCTTCATGCGCGACCTGCCCCCATCTCACCCCCTCAGCCGATTCCTCGCCCGCTTCGATCTGCTCATCTCCTGGTTCGGGGACAGGGAGGGGCTGTGGGAAAAGACGGTGAAGGCCGCCTGCCCCGGCCGGGCCCTCGTCCGGCCCTTCCACGAGGTTCACGCCTTTGACGGCCATGCGTCCGACTATTATCTCTCGACCCTGGAAGCCCTGGGGCTGACAGAAGCGGCCGGGGCCGCGCAAGGCGCGTCGCCCGCACCGATCCTGGAGAATGCGTCCTTCGAGGAAACGCTGCCGGCCGGTGGCGCATCGGCCGTGGAGGGCCCGTTTCTGTGCCTCCACCCGGGAAGCGGGTCCGAACGAAAGAACTGGCCGAAAGAGGATTTTCTGGAGGTCGCCCGCCGCATCTTTCAGGATCGGCGCCTGCCCTCCGTCGTGCTGATCGGACCGGCGGAAGAGGAGCAACGCACATTCTGGAAAAGGGTTCCCGCCTTTATCACGGTACGCGAAGGCCTGCCGATCCTCGAGGTGGCCCGAACCCTTCAGCGGGCGACCCTGTACCTCGGCAACGATTCAGGCATCACGCATCTGGCGACCGCGCTCGGTGTGCCCGTAGCGGCCCTGTTCGGGCCCACGGATCCGAACCGCTGGGGCCCCCGCGGCGGAAAGGTGCGAATCCTGCTGCAGCCGGCCTCTCCCGGACAGGTCCTTTCAGCCCTCGGAGGTCTGCTTCTTCCTCCGGATTCTCAGGCCTCTTAGCAGGCCATTCAAAAACACTCATCCGCGGCCTTCGGCTCTATTCCTCGATCATCTTGTAGTCCAGGAGCATCTTTTCGCGGGCCTCATAATCCTGGTCCATGCGAAAATAGAAAAATTCGCGCTTGTAATGCTCGATGTCCCCATACATGGACTTCCACTCTTCGAGGCGGTCCCCCTGTTCAGCGACCACGTATGCATCGATGATGATCTGGATCTCCTTCAGCACCCGTGAACGAAGCCTCCGATCGATCTCCCAGTATTCCCGGGATCCGAACTTGCTCTCCCGCTGCGCCTCCCGCAGGGCCTCGATTTCCGTAAGGATCTTCTTGTGCAGACGGGACTTGATCTCCGGATGAATGTCCCACCGGCCCTGGTCCGGGCCGCTTCCCTCGACAAACATACGTCCGTAAAGCTTCTCGATCTCCACCATCCCCCGATCGATGCCCTTTCGAACGATGCCACGTTTCTTTTTCATTTCCCCTCCAAGACGCCGTAGGATCATTTTCGCCTCCGGCATTGGGAAAATCAAGGCGGCAACGACTTTTCCCTGTGTACCTATTGACTTTTTCCCGCCCATCCTGAATGGTAAGGTGAAGATTTTCCGAGGAGAAACGACATGAAGAACCGCTCCAGCCGAAAAAGCAACAACTTCCGGGATGAAGAGATCATGAAGGCGCTGGAGGAGGTCGCGGAAAGATTGTCGATCCAGGTCCACTACGAGGAAATGAAGGCCTTCGAGTTCCGGGTGGAAGACGGGAGTTGCAAGGTCAAGGGATCTCCGAGCATCTTTATCGACCGAAGGAGGCCGCTCAAGGAAAAGATCTCCATTCTTGCCCGGGAGTTGAAGAAATTCGATCTCGAAGACATTTATGTGCCCCCCCTGCTTCGGGAAAAGGTTCTGCTGCCCGAGGCGGGGCACCCAGACACGGTCGCACAGGGGCAGAGCGCCACCGGCGACAATGTTGTTTCATAACCAGAGAACCACGAGGGACCCTTCCATGATTGAAAAGGCAGATCTTGAGAAACGAATCGTTCGGCTCAGGGACCGCATACAGAAGGCAGGCGAAACCGGCGAACGCCCCCTGCCCCCGGACGCGGTGCGGCGCTTCCGAAAAAGACTGAAACGAACACAGAGGAAGCTCGCCGGCGTGAAGGCGATGGCGGAAAAACAGGCCAAGTCCGCCCCGGCCGAGAAGAAGCCGGCCGAGGGAAAGGCGGCGGAAGGCCAGGCTGCCGAGGGAAACACCCCTGCCCAAGCCTCATAGGAGCCCGTTGAAAAAGTGGCTCTTGGAGGCTGTTCAAAAAGTTCCAGATGCAAGGCAGGCGACAACTCCGCAGGATAGCGGAGTTGGACGCGACATCCCCTGGAAGGGGGCTGTCGCGCCCGCAGGGCGAGCGCCATGGACGGCGCGAGTC
>WFRX01000261.1 GCA_015486285.1 bacterium | reverse complement strand
GCCCGGGCCGGCCGCAATAGACATTTTGCTTGCGAATCATTACGATTGCTTTCCTATTCCTGTTTTGAGCGAGAATGTCAAACTGTGCTTCTAATGGGATGAGGTTCCATGAGGGGAAGCCATCGGTCATATGCGGTGACGGCACGCACGTTTCTCCTTTGCGCCATCCTCCTGTTCCAGACAGGATGCGGCGGGGATTCCGGGGCGGGCGCCCCGCCGAGGCCCATACCGTCCTGGATCTACTACCCTTCGGAAGGGCTCCAGGTTCTTTGGAACGCCGTCCGCGGGCATGAGGCGAAGCCGGCCCGTGTCTGCGAGGCGTTCACGCGGTACCGCCCCGTGGGCGCCTCGAAGCCGGTCCCCCACGCTTCCATTCCCCAGCACCCGTTCATGGCGCCCAATCCCGGCAACAACATGCACTGCGACGCCTATCTGAGCGACACCTACGAGGCCGCGGGGCCCCTCGGCATCGACCCGGAGGTGCGTTCGAGAACCCAGGGCTTTGGCGGGTACGGAACGATCACCTTTGACCGGTCCGGGCAGCTTGTCGCCGTGTACAGCAACGGGCGGAAGTTTCAACTCGAGGTCATGGACCCGGACACCCTCCAGGAGCTGGCCTCCTACGATCTTCCTCCCCGGCCCTGGTACTTCCCGCTCCAGGGCGTTCTGCCCTGGAAATACATCGGCGCGGGGATGTACTTCTACCTGGACGAGCAGGACCGGGCCGTCGTGCCCACGACGGACAACCGGGTCCTGGTCATCGAGGCGCCCCGCCCCGGGGGAACGGAAGAATTCCGGCTGGTGCGCGAGTATGATCTTGCCGAGCATGTCGTGCCCATGCCATGGCCGAAGCAGGACAGCGTTGCATGGGTGCTGCCGGGTTGGGCGGGGGCGTATTACTGGTACGCCACAACAGCGGGGATCGTGGGTACAGTGGACAGGCGCTCAGGCGCGGTCCGGGTCCGGCGGCTGGAGGGCGAGAAGATCGAGAACGCCTTTGCCGTGGCCGAGGACGGGGTCTTCATCCTCTCCGACCGGGCGCTCTACCGCTTCAACCGGGACGAAGACGGAAACATCCTCGAGGACTGGCGCTCTGAATACGACCGTGGCCCCGGGGCGAAACCGGGCCACATCACCCGGGGGTCCGGTACGTCGGTGACCCTGATGGGCGGCGCCGACGGGCTGGCCGTGATCGCCGACAATGCCGAGCCGAGGATCCACCTGGTGTTCTTCCGGCGCTCCGACGGGACCCGGGTATGCAGCACTCCCCTGTTCGAGGCAGGCAAGAGCGGAACGGACCTGACCACCATCGGCTTCGAGCAGGGCGACGAACGAGGCGGGGGTACGGGCGTCTACTCCGTGATCGTGGAGAACAACTGGGGACACCACTCGTTCCCCTGCTCCCATCCCGAACCGGGCCTCACCCGCGTGGACGCCGTCCGGCGCGCGGACGGAACGTTCCGCTGCGAAGAGGTCTGGGCGAGCCGGGAGAAGAGCATCGGCGGGTTCCGGCTCTCCCTGGGTAACGGCCTCGTGTACATGTACGGCAAGGGGGAATCGTGCCCTGTGACCACCTGGTACTTTATCGCCCTCGATTTCGCGACGGGAGAAACGGTGTACAGGCAGCCCACCGGAACCGGCTTGGGCTACAACAACTGGCAGGGTTCCCTGTTTCTTCATCCGGAAGGAGGCCGGGCCTATTCCACCACCATCTTCGGCCTGGTGATGCTGCGGGACGGAACACCCTGAGCCGGACCGTCAAGGAAGGATCGCGCTCCCCGCCTTCAAGGCGGCCTGGAAGAGGGGGGCCGGAAGGATACCGACCGCCAGGACCAAAACGGCCAGAAGGCCTCCCCAGAGTAGGCCGAACCCGGCCCCCGGCTGCAGGGCGGGTGCGGGGCGAAGGGGCTCGTCTTGTGTGTAGGCGTGGCGCACCATGTTGAGGTAATAGTAGAGCGAAACAGCGGTATTCAAGGCGGCCACGACCACCAGCCAGTTGTATCCATGGTCCCAGGCCGAGGTCAGCAGGAAGAGCTTGCCCATGAAGCCCGCCGTCGGGGGCAGGCCGAGCAGTGCAAAGGCCCCCACGGCCAGGATGAGGGCCAGGCCCGGCGCCCGCCTGTGAAGGCCGTTCAGGTCATCCAGCTCCACATTCCTCCCGTCCGGCGCGATGCGGCACACCACCCAGAAGCAGGTGAGGTTCATCAGCAGGTAGGCCACCGCGTAGAAGGCGGCCGCCGCCATGCCCTGTGTCGAAGCGGCGACCAGGGCCACGATGACGTACCCGGCGTGGGCCACCGTCGAGTATCCCAGGATGCGCTTTACGTCGGTCTGGATGAGGGCCGCCAGGTTTCCGTAGGTCATGGAAAGGGCGGCGAGCACGGCCAGGATGGTGGTAATCTCGAGGCCGGGCTTGAGCAGGGAGGTCAGGCGGATGAGCAGGACGATGGCGCCCAGCTTGGGGAGGGTGGAGACGTACGTGGCGGTCTCGTTGCTCGCCCCCTGATAGACGTCCGGGGCCCAGAAATGGAAGGGGAAAAGCGCCAGCTTGTAAAAGAACCCGCCGAGAAAGAGGGTCAGTCCCACCACGGCGAGGGGGGAGGCCGCCCAGGACCAGTCTCTGCCGGCGAGTTCAGCCAGATAACTGGTGTGCTGGGAGGCGAGGATATAGGAAAAGCCGTACAGGGCGAGGCCCGTCGCCACCGCGCCGAACAAGATGTATTTGATTCCCGCCTCCGCAGCTCCCTTCTCCCTGTCCCGCAGTGGAATGAGGGCGTAGAGGCTGTAAGAAGAAAGCTCCATGGCGAGATAGACGGTAAGGAGTTCCACGGCGCTCGCAAGGATCATCAGCCCCAGGGCCGACAAGGCCAGGAGAAGGAAATAATCCGCCTTCTTGCGCGCTTCGATGGTCTGCTGCCGGGTGGCGTTCAGCACCGTGACGGCGAAGCCGAAGGCGATGGCCGCCTTGAAGAACTGGGAGAGGGCATCGATCCGGTAGGCATCGGCAAACAGCATGCCCCTGGCGCCGAAAGAAAACAGGGAAACGACGAAGCCGAGACCGGCGGCCCATGGAATCCATGCGTCGACGCGCGGCTTCCAACGGCTGTTCCCCAGACTCCACAGAAACAGCACCAGGATCATGAGCAACTGGTACAGTTCCGGTAGGATCCATTCCACTCTACATGCCACCTTGAGGGCTCCTTACTATGCTGGACAATTTCACCGGATCGTCCGTTGTCTTGCCTTGGACCATCCCGGCGGCCCTTGCCTTGGGACAGGCCGGCATCGCGAGTGCTGTCTCGGTCCGGAAGCCGGCCAGCAGATGCTCCACGGAAGGATCGATGATCCTGAAGACGATCCTCGGGGCGAGACCGATATAGAGTACGAACACGGCAGCCGGCAGCAGGTAGCTCCACTCCCGCCCGTTCAAGTCCTTCCACCCCCGCGCCTTCGACGGCTCGCCCCACGCCAGCTTCTGCAGCAGGCGGAGCAGGTAGGCCGCGGCAAGCATGGCCCCCGGAATCGCGGCGGCCCCGATCCATGGATTGGAACGGAAGGCCCCGATCAGCACCAGCAGCTCGCCGACAAAGTTGTTCGTTCCCGGGAAGCCGAAGGAAGACAGGGCGAAGAGGCCGAAGAATCCGATATAGGCGGGAAGGTAGCTGGACAGGCCGAGATTGTCGACCACCTGCCGGCTGTGGCTCCGTTCATAGATCGCCCCGACCATCATGAACAGGGCGCCCGTCGTAATCCCATGGTTGAGCATCTGGAACAGCGCCCCCTGGGCGCCGTGCAGGTTGAACAGAAAGATGCCGAGCGTTACGAACCCCATGTGCCCGACAGATGAATAGGCGATGATCTTTTTCATGTCCGTCTGCCCCAGGGCCACGGCGCCTCCGTAGATGATCGACGCCAGGGAAAAGGCGATCATCATGGGCGCGAAATGCTGGGCGGCCACGGGGGTCAGGGGGAGACAAAAACGGAGAAAACCGTAGGTCCCCATCTTCAGCAGGACCGAGGCCAGCAGGACGCTGCCCGCGGTGGGGGCCTCTACGTGCGCCGCAGGGAGCCAGGTGTGCAGCGGAAACATGGGGACCTTGATGGCAAAGGCCAGGGCCATGGCCAGGAACGCCCATGTCTGGAGCTGCACCGAAAATCCCTTCTCCATCAATTCGGGGATGGAAAAGGTTCCCCCCGCGATGCGGAAGGCGATCAAGGCCACGAGGAGGAGCGTGCTTCCCGCCAGGGTGTAGAGGAAGAACTTGATGGAGGCGTATCGTCGTTCGGGTCCCCCCCAGACCGCGATGAGCAGGTACATGGGGACCAGCATCGCCTCCCAGAATACGTAGAAGAGGACGAAGTCGAGGGCGCAGAAGACCCCTATGCAGGCCGAGGTCATGAACAAGAGGCAGAAATGAAATTCCTTCACGCGGTTTTCTATGTACCGCCAGGAACATAGGACGCACAGGGGGAGGAGGGCGACGGTGAGCGCGATCATCAGGATGCTGATGCCGTCGACCCCGAGGTAATAGGAAAGCCCCCATGCAGGCACCCAGGCATGATGCTCCACGAACTGAAAGGCGGACGTCCCGAGATCAAAGCCCAGAAGCGGGATCGCCAGGCCGAGTTCGATCAGGGAAGCGGCCAGGGTAAACACCCGGACCCGGGCCGGCTCCCGGAGAAAAAACAGTACGACGCACGCCCCCAGGGGGAAGAAGATCAGCGCCGTCAGAAGCGGAAAATGATATTCAGCCATTTTCAAGTCCACCAGAAGATCGCGAAGAGGCACAACGCCGCGAGAAGGGCCCAGGCCAGGTAATCCTGGAGCCGGCCTGTCTGCAGCCGGGCGGAGAGGCCTCCCACATTCCGGACGGTGTAGGCAGAGCCGTCCACAACGGTGTCGATTCCCTTCTTGTCAAACCAGCTTGAACCCGCCGCGAACCGCAAAAGCCCACGGAGCCCGGCGGTCCTGTAGACCTCGGTCCATCGGTCGTCGACAAGGCTCAGGGGCTTGCAGATCAAGACGACCAGTGCGTTCCCCACGGCCCGGTAAAGAACGTCGAAGTCCAGATTCCGCGCCGGGTGCGGGACGATGATCCGCCGTATGAAATAGAATCCCAGCCCCGTGAAGCTCAACAGAAGGAAGGCCTGGAGGACCGCCCAGTGAGCATACGGGTGAAACTCGACGGGGTAGGGCAGCAGGCTGTAAAGCATGTGGGGGTAAAGCCCCTGGGCGAAGCACAAGGCCGCCGCAATCCCCATGGCCAGGTACATGTTCAGGGGGATCGGCTTCAGCTCCATCTTGTTGGTCGGCTTGGACCAGAACGCAAAGTAGGGCAGCTTGATCCCCACGGAAAGGAAGGTTCCCACGGCCGCGATCTCCAGGCCGATCGCCAGCAGGATGCGGTGCGCCTCCACGGCGCCGTGGATCGTCATGTTTTTGCTGATGAACCCGTTGAAGAAGGGCATTCCGGAGATGGAGACCGCCCCGACCATGTAAAGGATCATCACCCAGGGAAGCCTGCCCACGAGTCCTCCGAGTTCCGTGAGCTTGGAACTTCCCGCCGCATAGAGCAGGCATCCGGCCCCCATGAACAGCAGCCCCTTGTACAGGATGTGCGCGTAGGCATGGGCCACGGCCCCGTTGACCGTCATGGCGGTCCCGATGCCGATCCCGGCCACCATGTACCCCACCTGGGAAACGATGTGATAGGAGAGGATCCGCCGGGCATCGTTTTCGATGCACGCGTACAAGACGCCGTATACCGCCATGGCCGTGCCCGCTATGGCAAGCACCTCGAAGCCGGCGAACCCGCGGGCCAGCACATAGACGGCGGTCTTGGTCGTAAAGGCACAGAGGAAGACCGCCCCCGGGATGGTCGCCTCGGGATAGGCGTCCGGCAGCCACGCGTGCAGGGGAACCACCGCGGCATTGACGCAGAACCCGATCATGATCAGCCAGTCGTAGAGATGCGCCGAGGCGGGATCCACGGGGTTGAAAAGGAAGTCGCCCGCGGCGTGATAGCGCAGGAGAAGCCCGGCGAGCAGAAAGAGGCCGCCCACGGTGTGGAACATGAAATACCTGAACCCGGCACGGGTGGAAAGGGGGTTGCGCCGCAGCCAGATCAGGAAGGTGGAGGATACGGACATCAATTCCCAGAAAATGAAGAGGGTGATGTAATCCCCGGCAAAGGTGCACCCGAAGGAGCCCGCCACGTAGAGCAGGCTCGCGATATGGTGCGCCTTCTCCCGGACGTGAAAGGCGTACAGGGTCCCGATCAGGGCCTGGATGGCGAAAACGTTGGCGAAGATCACGGACAGCCGGTCTACCCGGCCCAGCACGAGGGGTTGATCCAGGTAATGGAGGATCCCGTACGTACCGGGCTCCATCCGTACCACGCTGAGGATCGCCGCGACGGCCGGTACGGGAAGGAGCCATCGCCACCAGTCCCTCCCCCTCAGAAAGGGCAGGATGAGGGCCAGCAGGATGAACCCGAATGCGGGATGCAGAAAATCAGGAGTCATCGTCATCACGATCTTCCGGTCTTTCGATCAGGGGCTGAACGATCTTTTTCATCACCAGGACCATGAGAACCGAAACCAGAAGCCCGAAGGCGGCCCAGAATCCCGGGATCGTGTCGTATCCATACTCCGCATGATGCGGCCGGAGGAACAGGTTTACGCCGACCAGCCCTGCAAGCAGGACGAAGAAGAGGACCTTCCACAGCCCCTTCTGTTCTTCTCTCGTCGTATCGAGCCAGTGCCCGAATCCTTTCGTTTCCACGTCCTTCCTCCTAGAACTTGCCGAAGATTTTTACGAAGTTGAGGAAAATCTCCGGGTAGAGACCGAGCAGCACGGAGATGACCGCGGTGAGAAACAGAGGGACCACCATGGTCAAGGGGGCCTCGGAATATTGCTCGACCGAGACGTCCGGATCCGGGGACCGGAAAAACGCATTGAACACGACAGGGACGAAGTAGCCCGCGTTCAAGGCCGTGCTGGCCAGCAGGGCTACGAGAAGGATCGTCTGCCCGATCGTCACGGCCCCGGTCACCAGGTACCATTTGGTCACGAAACCGCACACCGGGGGCACGCCGATCATGGAGAGCGATGCGAGGCCGAATGCTCCGAAGGTCCACGGCATCCTCCAGCCGAGGCCTTTCATCTTGCTGATGCTCTTCAGATGGGTGGATACGTAAATGGCGCCGGCCGTGAAGAAGAGGGTGATTTTCGCAAATGCATGATGGGCGATGTGGATAACGCCTCCCTGGACGGCCAGGGGCGTCAGCATGGCGACGCCGATAATGATATAGGACAACTGGCTCACCGTGGAATAGGCGAGCCGGGCCTTGATGTCGTCCTTGGTGAAGGCGATGAGGGAGGCGGCGATGATCGTGAAGGCCGCCAGGTAGGCCGTGGGAAGCCCGAGGCCGAGCCGGGTCATGGTCTCCACCCCGAAGCCGGAGAGGATCACCCGGGAGATCGCAAAAACGCCGGCCTTCACCACGGCGACGGCGTGCAGCAGGGCCGAAACCGGTGTGGGCGCCACCATGGCGGAAGGGAGCCAGTTGTGCAGGGGCATCATGGCGGCCTTGGCGAGGCCCGCGATGTACAGGATATAGGTGATTGTAACGAGAGTCGGGTCGGCGGTGGCGGGGAACATGCCGTGAAGGATGTCCCCGAGATGGAAGTCCAGGGTTCCGCAGAGCACATAGGTCAGCACCATGGCCGGCAGCAGGAAGAGCTTGGAGGTTCCCACCAGGTACACGAGATATTTCCGGCCGCCGGAATATCCTTCTTCATCCTGATGATGGGCGACCAGGGGATAGGTGAAGATGGTGATGATCTCGTAGAAGAGGTAGAGGGTGAAGATGTTCGCGGAAAAGGATACCCCCTGGGCGCCGAGGATCGCCACGGAAAAACAGACATAGTAGCGGGTCTGGGCGTGTTCCTTCAGCCCGCGCATGTAGCCGATGTTGTAGCAGGTGGTCACGAACCAGAGGAACGAGGAAATCAGGGCGAAGATCATGGCGAGGCCGTCGGCGGCGAAGGAGACGGTGATGCCCGGCATGATCGTGAAGAGGGTGAACTTGACGATCCGGCCCGCCAGGACGTCCGGGGCCAGGGAAAGGACCGCTCCGAAGGTGCCGAGGGCGGCGATGAAGGAGACGGCCTCCCGGCGGTTTTCGTTCCTCCTGTAAAAGTAGATCAAGAAAGGCGCGAGGAAGGTGATCGCTATCGGTACGATCACCCGTGCGCTGATAAGTGTTTCTGCAGCCTGCGGCGCCATGGATTATCCCTTCAACTCCGAGACAGCTTCGCTTTCCGAAGTCTTGAATCGATTGAATACGACACGGATGATTGCCAGGACGAGGGTCGCCTCGGCCGCGGCGAGCCCCATGATGAACAGGGTGGCCAGCTGTCCGAGCATGGCATTTGCGGGCGTGAGCTGTGCCGCGGCGACTACCGAGAGCCCCGCGCCGTTGAGAATCAGTTCCACGCAGATGAGCATCCCGACCAGGCTCCTGCGCCAGATCAGCCCGAACATCCCTGTACTGAGCAGCAGGACCGCCACCATTTGATAAAGCATCAGGGCGTTCATCTTTTTCCCCTTTTTTCAAAGGCGATCAGCACCGCTCCGGCCATGGCGACGAACAACACCAGAGAAATGAGTTCGAAAGAAAGGACATAGGGACCGAGCAGGCCCGCCCCCAATTCCCCGACAGGGACTTCGGCGGGCAGGGGGCCGCCCCGGGCCCGCCCCTGCAGGATTGCACTGCCCAGGATGACGACAGGGGCCAGTAGCGCGAGGAGGGACAGTACGACCTGCCTGACGGTGCGGGGCCTCGCCCCGTCCTCCTGGGGGCCGGAACGGACCAGCATGATTGCAAAAAAGATGAGGATGCTCACAGCGCCCACATAGATGAGTATCTGCATGAGCGCCACCAGCGGCGCGGCCATCAGGAGATAGAGGCCCGCCACACCGAAAAGGGTCAGGATCAGCCCCAGGAGGGCCCGGACGAGGCTCTTGGAGATCGCGGCCGTCAGTGCCCCCGCCGCAATCACCAGGACGTAACTCCCAAAGACGATCTTTGCCAGGACTGCCGTCATTCCGTCGTTTTCCCTGTTCCGGGAGGGTTTCGGTCTTCTCGAGCACGTTCGGCCAGGTCTGCCAGCAGATCGAACACGAGTTCCTTCCTGTCGAACGCCGCGCGGTAGGGGCTGGCGGAGAACCGCAGGGCCCCGGACGGGCAGGCCTCCACGCATGTGCCGCAAAGGCTGCAGAGGCTGTAATCATACAGAAAGCGCTCCGGTTCCTTGGGCGCCGCCTTTTTCTTTACCTTTTCCCCCCTGGCCTCCTTCTCCTTCTGCTCCGCAATCTCTTCCGGGGTGGGCGCGGGGGGCCGTTTTTTCGTTACGGTGAAACAGCCGCTCGGGCAGGCCGAGACACACATTGAACATGCGCCGCACTTGGGCTTGGCCGGGTCCTCTTCGCGGGATATGAGTTCGATAGGGCCTCGAAAAGAGGGGATATTGTCCACGGTCCGCCTGGGGTAGTGGACCGTGATCTGGGGCCGGAAAAAATATTTCCCGGTCACCTTGAGACCCACGACGAGGCTCCAGAGGCCCGCCAGTGTCTCTTTGAAAAAGCCCTTTCGCGCGTCCAATTCCCCTAGATCCATCCCATAGATTCCTTGCGGCAAATCGGCCGGTTCAACCCACCTTCATGATAAAGGCCGTGACCAGGAGATTCGCCAGGGCCAGAGGCATGAGCCATTTCCAGTTGAAATTCAGTAATTGGTCGAAACGGACCCGCGGGTAGGTCCAGCGGGGCCAGAACATCAGCATGAGAAGAAGATAGACCTTGGCGAGGAACCACCAGGACCCGGAAAAGAACGGCCCCTTCCAGCCGCCGAGAAAGACGGTCGTGGCGACCGCGCAGACGACGACCATGTTCGCGTATTCCGCCAGGAAGAAGAGCCCGAAGCCCATTCCGGAGTATTCCGTATGAAAGCCGGCGGTCAGCTCGCTCTCCGCCTCGGGCAGGTCGAAGGGGGCGCGGTTCGTCTCGGCGATGGCGCAGATGAAATAGATCAAAAAGGCGAGGGGCTGCAGGACGATGTTCCATTGCCACGGCCATGCGCCCTGGGAGTCGATAATCTTGGAGAGATTCATGCTGCCCTTCATGAAGACAACGGCGAGCAGGGCGAGGAGCAGCGGAATCTCGTAGGCCACGGACTGGGCCACGCCGCGCGCCGCGCCGAGGAGAGACCACTTGTTGTTGGAACCCCATCCCGCGATGCAGATCGCCAGGACATTGAGGCCGGCGAAGGCCAGGATGAGCAGGAGGCCGAGGGGAACCTCCAGGGTGGTCAGGACCGGGCCGAAGGGCATGGGGAGGAAGAAAAGGAATATGGGCAGAAAGCCCAGGACCGGCGCCAGCCAGAAGAGGAAGGCATCGGCTCCGGCAGGTTTAATGAGCTGCTTCCCCACCAGCTTCAGGGCGTCCGCCACGGTCTGCAGGATCCCGTGGGGGCCTACCTCGAAGGGGCCGGGACGCCGCTGGATGTGGCCGGCCACCTTCCGCTCCAGGTAGACCAGGATGATGGCGTTGAGGGCCACGAAGGCGGCGATGGCCACTACCCCGACCACGATTCGTATCAATTCAACGGGAATGGAGAAGGATCCCATTCTGTATCCTGTCCTATCTGTCCATTTCAGGGATGACGAGGTCGAGGCTGCCCAGAATGGCCACCGCATCCGCCAGAAGGATTCCCCTGGCGATCTCCCCGAAAAGGCTCATGTTGGAGAATCCGGGGGCTCGCAGCTTGCAGCGGTACGGCCGGTTGGAGCCGTCGCTGACCAGGTGAACCCCGATCTTTCCGCGGCCCCCTTCCACGGCGAAGTAGGCCTCTCCGGCCGGGGCCTTCCACTTGACCTTGGGCGCGCCCTTGACCCGGATTTCCCCCTCCGGGATCGAGTCCACCGCCTGTTCGATGATGCGCAGGCTCTGTTCCAACTCTTCCATCCGCACCCGGTAACGGCCCATCGCATCCCCGCTGCCGGTCGTGGGGATTTCGAATTCGAACCGGTCGTAGACCGAGTAGGGTTCCGCCCTGCGGACATCGTACGCGAGCCCGGAGCCGCGAACCACGGGGCCCGTTGCCCCGTACCGGCGGCACATGTCCAGGGAAATGGGCCCGATTCCCTCGAGCCGTTTCCTGAAGATGATATTGTCCGTCACGAGGTCCTTGTACATCTTGAGGCGATCCCTCATGTGGACAGCGAAGTCCTTTGCCCCTTTCAGGAATTCCTTGTCGATGTCCGCGGCCACCCCTCCGGGCCGGAAATAGCTGTAGGTAAGCCGGGCCCCTGTCGGCGTCTGGAGAAGGTCCAGTATCCACTCGCGGTCTTCGAAGGCGTAGAGGATCGGGGTGAAGGCGCCGAGGTCGAGCAGGTAGGCTCCCCACCAGACCAGGTGAGAGGCGACCCGGTTCAGCTCGGTGGTGATGACCCGGATGTACTCGGCCCGTTCCGGGACCTCGATGCCGGCCAGACGTTCCACTGCCCCCACGAAGGCCCAGTTCCAGGCCAGGGCGTGCAGGTAGTCCACCCGACCCATGTTCGGAAGATACTGCAGGTAGGTCTTCTCCTCCGCCATTCTTTCATGCATTCGGTGGAGATAGCCGAGTACGGGCTCGGCCCGGACGATGTATTCGCCGTCCACCTCCAGTACGATCCGGAGCACGCCGTGGGTGGATGGGTGCTGAGGGCCCATGTTCAGGATCAGGGTGTTCTCGCTCGGCCCGGGCTGGAAGCGGCGGGTATAGAAATCGCCTGCGAGGTCGGCGTCCGAGAAGAATGGGGCCGTTTCGGTCATGGTGTTTCCGCCCCATCCGGGCCTTCGCCGTCCTCATTCTCGTCCGGGTCGGGAAAAAGGCCTTTGAACCAGGTGCTGCAGGTTTCGATCGTGCCGGGCTGTACAAGCTCGGCCAGCCCCTTTCGCCTCGTTTCCTCTTTCAGGAGAGGGTGCTCTGTCATGTCGTCCGGTATCAGGAGAGGGATCAGGTTCGGATGATCCGTGAATTCCAGGCCGAAAAAATCATGACATTCCCGTTCGTGCCAGGCGGCTCCTGGATAGATTGCGGAGATGGAGGGAATCTTCGGGTCCTCGTGGGGCACGACCACTCGGAGAGCGATGCGGCCGGGGCATTCGAAATGGTCGAAATGGTACGTCGCCAGGAGCCCGTCCGCCGTATCCAAGACGCTGATGTCCTCGATGAAAAAGCCTGCTTCGGCGAGGCGGGCGGCGGCCTTGGGGGCCTCCTCCGGCCGCAGAAAGACGGATCGCTTCAACCCGCTTTCCTCGTAGCGGCACGTTGCATTGCATTCCAGGTCCAGGCCTTCGATCCAGGCGTCGCTCATCGCTGCTTTCCCTCGAGGGGCCGGGGCCACCAGCGCTTTCCCGTGATCTTTTCCTGGAGGCGAAAGAGGCCCTCCAGGAGGCCTTCCGGCCTGGGCGGGCATCCCGGCACATAGACGTCCACAGGGATGATCTGGTCGACGCCCTCTATGATGCTGTATTGTCCTTCGTACTTGAACGGGCCGCCGGAAATGGCGCAGTTGCCCATGGCGATCACCCACTTGGGGGCGGGCATCTGTTCATAAAGCCTGACCACGGCCGGGGCGATCTTCTTGGTGACGGTGCCGGAAACGATCATCACATCCGATTGCCGGGGCGAGGGCCGGAAGACCTCGGCGCCGAACCGGGCGATATCGAAGCGGGCCATGCCGACGGCCATCATCTCGATGGCGCAGCACGCCAGGCCGAAGGTCATGGGCCAGAGGGACATGGCCCGGCACACGTCCATGAATTCCTGTGCCAGTTCCATCCTCAGGAGAGGAGGTTCCGTAACGTGGTTCTTTTCGTCTATAGAATGCGCCGGGGCCATGTGAATACGCCCTTCCTCCAGAAATAAAGGAGCGCCAGTCCAAGAACGCCGAGAAAGACGAAGATCTTCCAGAAGGCCGCCAGCCCCGGGGCGTCGGGATAGGCCGCCGCCACGGGGAAAAGGTAGAGAACGTCGACTTCAAATGCCAGGAACAAGAGGGCATAGATGAAATAGGTGATCCCGAATCGGGTGTGTGCGGATCCGTGAGGGGGCATGCCGCACTCATAGGGCGTATTCAGTTCGCCCCCCCTGGATTTTGGAGCCAGCAGAAGGGGGACGAGCAGGGCGCCCGCAGCGAACAGGAACCCCACGGCCAGAAAAGACAATATTCCGAGATGGAGCCAGGTCAGGGTCATGACGAGTTAGTGGAAAGGGCTAGGCGTTTCTCGACTTGTTTAGTATAATATTATAATAGTAAATATAAATAGCCAGGATTTTTTTGGAAAGGCAAAGTATAGAGAAAACGTGAAATCATGTCAAACCATCGAATTCATACAAAGAATGTATGGAGCGTACGGATGCCGGACGGGAGGCCGCTTGCCGGGTTTCTCTTGACGGCCTGTGTCCTGATCTTCCTGGGGTGGCGCCCTTTGCCGGCGGATGCCGGGGTAGACACGGTGGAGGCCTTGCTGAAGAGAGGGGACGAACTCTACCAGACGCATCACCTTGCGCCGGGCAGATTCGAGGAAGCCATCCGGCTCTATGAGAAGGCCCTGGCCCTCCGGCCGGATGACTACAGGATCCTGTGGAAGCTGTCCGAGATGTACGAGAATTACGGCGAAATGCTGGATTCGAGTCAGAAAAAGCGGAAGATCGCCTGCTGGAAGAAGGGGGCCGAGTACGGCCGGAGGGCGGTGGCCGTGAATCCGGCGGGCAAGGAAGGCCACTTCTACTATATGGCCAATATGGGCGCCGATGCCAGGATCCGGGGGGCCTGGACCTCTTTCTGGAAGTTTCGCAAGATCAAGAAGGAGATGGACAGGACCCTGGAATTGGATCCCGATTATCCGCCGGCCCTCGTGGCCCGCGCCCAGTACCTTACCGAGATGCCGCGGATCTTCGGCGGGGACGAGAAGGAGGCGGTAAGGCTGTACAAGCGCGCCTTGAAGCTGGATCCCGGCTTCGTCGTGGCCTTGTACTATCTGGCCCGTCTCGATGCCCGGCACGGGCGTTACGATCAGGCCCTCGACAAGTTGAAACGGGCCCTTCAATGCAAGCACCCGTGGAACCGGGGCCACATGGAGAAGATCGTCCGGCCCTGGTGCGAGGAGCTGCGCCGGGAAATTCTGGAGAAAAAGGGTCTGGAAAAACGGGACGGTGCACGGGATACGTCTCCCTGAGCGCCTTTTCAATCTTCAGGGCAGTGCTGTTTCATTGCTTGCCTTCGAGGGTACTTTCCCGTATCAGAAGCGCAGCGTATAGCTCCCCCCCACGCCCCACACGTATCCGCCGATGTCCACCCGCTGATACCCGGGCTCTTCCAGGCCGTTCATGAAGGCGTAGACGGCATCGAAATAGGCGTACCGGGAAAGGTGGCGGAAATGGTGGTATTGAAAGCTGAACTCGAATTCATGCTCGCTTTTTTCCCCGCCCAGCGTGAGGGCCAGGCCCGCGGAGAAGACGTCCTGGTCCGAATCGTAGATGTTGTTGTTGGGCGGTGGGGGCAAGGGCTCGAATTCCGGGACCGGCGTGGGCTCGAAGTAGTAGCCCCCTCGGAACGCGATCCTGCGGATCTTCCTTGCGAATCCGGAGGAGAAGTGGGGATCGAACGCATATTCGACCCCGAACCGGTGGGTATAGGTGTCCCGGAAGGGGGGGGCCGGCGTCAATTCCAGGTATGTCAGGTACTCGGAATACCGTTTGAATGTCATGTCGTAAGCCAGCGTGAGCCCCTTGACGGGCTTCCCGGAGATGCCGGCCGTGAGCTGCCAGGGGATATAGCTGACCAGATTGATGTTGTAGTGATCCGGGTAGGGCAATGCAACGGGCAGGGGTTCGCCGTATTCGTCCTCCATGCCGATGTCCTGGCGGATGATCCCCTTGCCGTGGTTCTGCTTGTTCTCGCCCCGGAAGGATACCCCGACGGCCAGCTTGTCCTCGATCCCTGCGAAGGGAGGGCGGATGAGGATGCCGCAAACCGGGACCACGAACGCCGTGGCGGTCTGGTGGATGCTCAGGCGCAGTCCCCTTACGGGATCATCATCGTTCATCTTGTTGACCGCCTGAAAGACGTCCTCGTCGGCGGAACTGGTGACCGCCGGAATGATGCCGCCCCCCACCGACAGCCAGCGGGTGATCTCGATGCCCAGCGAGATGGATATGGCCAGGGCCTGAAACCCCATGTCGTGCCGGAGGAAATGAGGCCTGATCGCCGTGGGTCCGGAATGGTACTGGCCGAACTCGGGAAGGTTTGCCCAGAGGGTCATGGCGAAGGCGAAGCGTCTGAACCAGGGGAAGACCCGGATGGTGTCGCGGAAGTCCAGGTTGCTCGCGATGCCGAGGTAGAGACCGTGGGACGAGCGCTGGTCGGACAGGTTGAGGGACGGGGTTTCCGGGTAATCGGCCCGCAGCCTGGGCTTGCCGTACATGTACCCGGCCGTAAGCTCAAAGATCCCCTTGGTCTGGGTGAGCCCTGCCGGATTGTAGTAGGCCGCGGAGCTGTCGTCGGCCACCGCCGTAAAGGCCTGGCCCATGGCGGCGGCCTTGAAGCCGTTGCCGAATTCATCGTAGAACATGCCTGTTTGTGCAGAGGCAACGCCGCGGCCGAAGGGGAGCGACAACGACAGCAGCAGGACCCAGATCGCCTTGAATTTCATCGGAACATCCCGTCGTTCCTGTGTCCAATCGGTCAGTACACAACAGACAGGGAAATGCCGAACGCCCAGACCTGCCCGCCCACGGAGATGGGGCCGTACAAGGGGTCCCTGTCGTTGAGAATGTGATTGGTTTCGAGAAGATGGGCCTGAAAAAAGGTCTCCAGCTTCACATAACCGGTCCAGTCGGCATCGTATTTCACGGCGAATCCTGCGGACACCACGTGCTGATCGGCATCCAGGATGTTCATCGGGCCGTTCATGTCCCGTACCGGGCTCGGCTCCCAGTAATATCCGGACAGAACGGATACTTCGCAGATCTTCTTCAGGAAACCGGCCTCCAGCCCCGGGTCGAAGGCATAGGCGATCCCCAGCCTGGGAACCCATACGTCGCTGAAGGGGGGATCCGGCGGCAGATCCCAGAAGAATGTGAATGCCGAATAGCGCTTCCATGTGAGGTCGAACGCCAGGATGAGGCCCGGCAACGGTGTGCCCGAAAGGGCGAAGGTGAACTGTTCCGGGGTGAAGCCTACGTGGTCTATCACCTTTCCTCCCGGATCGTCAAAAAACATGATCGGGTTGTCCGGATCTCCGACCCAGACGCCCTTGGTGCTCTGCATCCCGGTTCCGTAATAGACCGAGATTTCCCCCCGGTAGGAGAACCCGAATGCGATCCTGTCCCGCAGCGAGGGCTTCGGGGGACGCACGAGAAGGCCGCAGACCGGCACCACGTTCACCGTGGTCGTCTGCCGAAGGTCCATCCGGAACCCTACGGAACTGTCGTTCGGATCCGCGGGGATCTGGATCCAGGAGTCGGTCGATGTCTGCAGGCTGTCCACGCGGGGCAGGATCCCCGCGCCGATGGAGAGCCAGTCCGTGCATCGGAAGGCAACGGACAGGGCCATGGAAAACAGGGACCAGCGTTCATTGTACCGAAACACATAGGGTTCCGTGTCCCACTGGGGGTTCCAGAACTGATTGAGCGCGGGGATGTTCATGAAGAAGGTAAGGCCCACGGCAAACCTGCTGCCCACGGCAGAGTCCTTGAAAAAGGAGACATCCGCGAAATTGCAGACATAGCCCAGGTAGAAGCCGTTGGTAGAGAAATCCTCGTTCCGGTTGAAATCCCCCGTTCGGAAATTGAGCTGGACCGGTTCCATCTCGACCCACACCCTGGGTTTGGCATACTGGTAGCCGAGGGTCAGATAAAAAGGGGATCGAATCTGGACCAGGCCGGCGGGATTGTAGTATGCGGCGGAGGGGTCATCGGCCACGGCGGTGAATGCCTGTCCCATGGCGGTGGCCCTGGGGCCTGCTCCCAGTTCATCGAAGGGGAGCGGCGTCTGGGCGTGCAGCCGGTTCCATGGAGCAGGGGCAAGGGTCGCCGCCGCAAAGAACAGCAGGAGGAAGATCGGCCTGTTCACTCCGGACACCGCAATCCTTCCGTGAGGCAATTCAATCGCGAGGCCTCTGCCCTTCAGGAGTCAATGTGTCGGCGGCTGGAAGAGCCGGTCCGCTCATCATGGATTTTCCGGATTGTAAAAACAGCCCCTTTTAGGGGGAGAGGGCCTTTTTGTCAAGTAAAAGTAAGATGGGGCAGGTTTACTGAAAAGAGTTTTTAAAGAGAGTAATGCTCTTGCCCGACAAGCGAGTCTGGACTATAGTAAAGGATAAACAAAAAGCGAGGAGGGAGGGGCGATGAAGCGAGCGATCCTTCTTGGGTTCGTGGTGTCCGTTTTTGGGGTGTTTTGCCATGAAGCGATGGCGGATGAATGCATCTACATCGGCAATGCGCCGGTTTGTATCGGGATGAAGAAGAAGGTGGTGCTCAACGCCCTCGTGAAAGAGTACGACATGCAGGCCAAAATGGAGGAGGACGGCAAGGCGAGCGAGGATATATGGCTGTTGCGGGCGAAATCGGGAGGGATGGCGGAAGGGATGCGGGGCATCATCGAGTTTCACGACGGCAGGCTGAGCAGCGCCTACAAGAACTGGGGGCGTTTTGATTCCACGAGCCAACTGTTCGACGTCATCTTCCAGCTTCTTTCCAAATCGACGGAGGATGGGAAAGGCCGGCCGGAGATCTCCCTCAGCGAGATTCCCCTGAAGCCCGGTTCCGATTGGAAGCAGATCAAGATCAAGTTCGCCGCCAAGGAGATCGAGATCAAGAAGATATCGGAGCGGGACGGGGCCACGGTGGTGCTCGACGAAAACCTTAGAGCCCGCTGAAAAAGCGCCTCTTGGGACAGCCTCCTAAGAGCCCGTTGAAAAAGTGGCTCTTGGAGGCTGTTCAAAAAGTTCCAGATGCAAGGCAGGCGACAACTCCGCAGGATAGCGGAGTTGGACGCGACATCCCCTGGAAGGGGGCTGTCGCGCCCGCAGGGCGAGCGCCATGGACGGCGCGAGTC
>WFRX01000260.1 GCA_015486285.1 bacterium | reverse complement strand
GGAGTAACGCTGGATGAGGTTCGGGAACTTGCACGGGAGATGACTCTCAAATTCTCCTTCCTCAACCTCCCCCTGGGAGGCGCAAAAGCAGGGATTTGCAGTCCCTTTCCCCTGTCCGACGGGGAAAGGGAGACTCTCTTCCTGCGCTTTGGCGACGCCCTCGGGCCTTTGCTTCGGGAAGGGACCTACCTGCCCGGCACGGACATGGGAACCTATCCCCGGGATCTCGCCAACCTCTTGCGAGGGGCGGGGGTGCCGGAGAAGGAAGAGGAGGAAATCGAGGATTCGGGGTTCTATACCGCCCTTTCCGTGTTCTCGGCCCTGGAGGCCGGGCTCTCTTTCCTCGGCATTCCGCTTCCCGGCGCTCGAATGGGTGTGCAGGGGTTGGGCAAAGTGGGACGAAGGCTGGTGCAACTCGCCTCGACGGCCGGCATGAAGATTACGGCGGTTTCCACCCGCATGGGCGCCGTCTGTTCGGCCCGGGGGCTGGATGGGCGACGAATCGTCGATCTTGCGCAGCGAAAAGGGGACGCATGCGTCCTCGACCTCGAAGAGGGCGGGGCCATCGAGTTGAGCGAGCTTTTTGAGCAGGACCTGGACGTCCTCTGCCCCTGTGCGGGCCTTCACCCCATTCATCGCGGCAACGTGGATCGGATCCGGGCCCGGATCATTGTGGCGGGGAGCAACGCAGCGGCGGATCCGGAAGCGGAAGCCAGGCTTTTTGCCAAGCATATTACATACCTTCCCGGATTCGTCTGCAATTCCGGTGGGGTGTTGTGCTACCTCCTGTCCGGCTACGGTCTGTCGGAGGCGGAGATCAGGAGGTTCCTCAGGGCAGGGATCCGTCGCAAGGTGGCGGCCCTGTTGGTTCGGGCCGGGCATCGTGGGGAATCCCCGTGCGTTTCGGCCCACAGGGTTGTCAAGAGGAACCAGGCGAGGTTCGTCTCGGAATCCCGGGCAAGGACGCAAGGCAAGATGAGGACGGCCCTCGCACGATACAGGCACGCAGGGGCAAAAGAAATGGTACGAACGGCGTTGTGGCCCATGGTGCGAGACGCCCTTCCCGGGCCACGGACGGCGAGGAAAAGGCTGGCGAAAGCGATCTTGTTTGAACGTCTTTTTGGAGGATGAGTTCCTCCTTGCGGAGATGCGGAAAGCGCGGCTGCCCATGAAGAATCTTCAGATCGGGTTGGAAGCGAGGTATGCAACGAAAGAGAACCTGGAGCGGATCGCCCAAGTCGCGCCTGGCGCGAAGGCGGCCGTTTTTTCCGTGGAGCCGCTTTACCCGCTCATGGGGAAGATCAGGGGGGCATTACGCCGCCTTCTGCCGTTCTACCTGTACGACCCTTTATCGAAACCGATCGATTCCCCGGCGGAGGCGCAGAAGCTTCTATGGAGAAGGCCTCCCGTGTCTTCCCTCGATACGGAGAACATTCTTCTCTTTCCCCCGGGTCTCGGCAGAAGCGCGGCGGAGGCCCTGTTGCGTGAGTGCCCTCCCCGCTGGGTCCATTCCATTATGACGGGGGTCGACAGAATCCCGCCTCTCCCGAAAGAGGCCCTGTTGACCAGTTCCCGTGGCGTGCACAGCCGGCGAATCGCGGAATTCACCATGGGCCTGATTTTCGCCCTTGCGAAGAATATACCCGAGCATACCCTCCAGACTCGCAGGCGCTCCTGGAAGACGCTGCCCTCACGGATGGTCGAAGGATCCTGCCTGGGTATCGTCGGGCTTGGGAGCATTGGCTCGGAGACCGCTCGTCTCGCCAAGAAGGTCGGCATGGAGGTATGGGCGGTCAAGCGGCGGATGACAGAGGCGGATTTCGTGGACCGGGTGCTGCCTCCCGAGGGGCTCCATCGCCTGCTTCAGAAGGCCGATTATGTGGTCCTTTCCGTGCCCCTCACCCGGGAGACCCGGATGCTCATCGGCAAAGAGGAGCTGGATGTGATGAAACCGTCCGCCGTGCTGATCAATGTCAGTCGTGGGGCGGTTGTGGACGAAACCGCCCTTTATCGGGCCCTGAAGCACTCGCAAATCCGCCGGGCTTGCATCGATGTCTTCGAAGATGAGAGACCCCTCCCGAGAAACAGCCGCTTCTACCGATTGCCGAACCTGCTGGTTACCAGCTTCAGCGCTTTCTCTACGGCGGCTTCCGGGGAGGAGGTCATGGATCTGTTCTTCGAAAATCTGGGACGCTTCAACCGGGGCGAAGCCCTGTTGAGCACGATCGGTCAACAGGAAGGATGACGCCGCTCCACTGCTCACCCTAGGAACCCGCGAATCTATCATATCGTGACCCCTTTTAGCGAGTCTTGACGAGGCGAATCCATGGAGAATCCAACCGCCGGCCCATCGAACGATCGTAACCTTTCAGCCTCCACCGGCGTCCTGCTGATCCTCATCCTCCTGGCTGCCGCGTTCATGCGGATCAATGGCCTGGGGGAAGCCGACCTGGGGTTCGACGAAACGATGCACACTTACGCGGCCCTGGGAATCCTGGACCATGGCGAACCGATCATGCCCTCCGGGTTCGCGTACCGGCGAGCCCTGCCTTTTACGTATTCGGTTGTGCTGTCCTTCAAGATATTCGGCGTGAGCGAGTGGGCCGCCCGTGTTCCGAGTGTCGCCTTCGGGCTGATGACGGTATTCGCCGTCTTCTGGATGGGGAGGTATTTTTTTGGAACCACGGCAGGAATCATCGCGGCGCTCCTGGCGGCCTTTCTCCCCGTCGAGATCGTCCAGTCGAGAGCATGCCGAATGTACAGCATGTACCAGTTCCTCTTTCTCTTGTCGGTCTTCGCCTTCTACAGAGGCATCGAGGGCCCGGCATGGGAAAGGCCTCCGCGAAGGATTCCCGGCCTGGCCTACGCCGCGAGATGGGGCGTCAGCATTCCCTTTCTGGCCTTATCGGGCATCCTCCTGTATATCACGTACACCGTGCACGCTTTGGCTGCGCTTTTCTATTTCAGCGTGGCGGGCTATTTCGGCTTCATGCTGATCCATTCCCTCGTGTTGGAAGGGTGGGGCGGCGATGGGACCCGCAGATATCTGTTGTTTTTTCTCCTCTGGATGGCATGCGGAATGGCGGCGTTCGCATTCCCGGGTATTCAGGACACGGCCAGGACGCGGTTGGGATTCAAGCCGGCCTGGGCGAACCATCTCCAACCCTATCCGGGATACTATTACGGCTTCTTCCAGTCGGAGAGCCTGTATCCGGTACTGGTCTTCTTCACCCTGGGTGCCGTACAGATCTGCAGCAGGCTGCATAAGGGGGGATATTACCTGCTCGCCTGTACAGGGGTGCCCTTGTTTGTGCATTCCTGTGTTCTGAACGTCCAGAAGCCGCGATACATATTCGACATTTTTGCGTTGATCCTATTGGTCGCGTCCTATGCAATAGCGAATTTCATTACAGGCGAGGCGGGTGAACTGCGCTCGAGACTTCGAAAGAGGGCACGAAGCGCCTTTGCCGGCCGGCTCTATTTTCTGGTTGCGGCTTCCCTCTGCCTCGCGGCCCTTCTGCTGCCCTTCTACACGGGCCTGAAGGACGGGCTGAACGTCAAAGCCATGCAGGCCTACACGTTCGGAGGTCAATACAACGCTGCATGGCATAAGGCGTGTGCCTATGTGGAGAGATTTCGGAAAAAGCAGGATGTTGTGATCGCCAGCATTCCGCTGGCAGCGGAATTCTCCGGATGCGGAAAGATTGCGTACAATTTGGATAACGGGGAAATCGACCAGTTCATCAAGCTGGAGGGGGAGAGGTGGCAGCGGCACATTTTCGCCGATGCGAAATGCATCATCGATTTACAGGATCTTCAGGAGGTCGTGTCCGGACATGAGAGAGGATGGATCATTGCGGACGCGCAGAGATTCGGGTCGCCGAGCCATGTGAAAAGGGATGTGAGGGAATTCATCAGAAAGAATATGGTGCGGCATGTCCTGGATGGTGTGGACAGTATCTACATATACAGTTGGGATCGAGGGTCAGGCGATTGATCGAAAGGCGGCCTCCAGCCGTTCGAGGGACCGGTCCCAATTCCAATGGTCCCGGATGTAGATGGGGCCGTTCCGGGAGAGGCGCTCGAGGAGACGGTCGGAATCCATCAGCCGCCTGACAGCGCGTGCAAGCTGGTTGACATCGCGGTCGATGAGGAGTCCGGTGTGGCCGTCGACAATGGTCTCTCTGACGCCTCCCTCCTTGACCCCGATCACCGGCGTGCCGCACGCCATGCTTTCGAGGGGGACCAGTCCGAGAGGTTCCATCAAGGGGAGAAAGATCACCATCCGTGCCTGGTTGTAAAGACGGACGAGGTGTTCATCCGTTATTGTTTCGTGGATGGTGAGGTCGACTTGTTTTTCCCTGGCGAGGTTGATCAATGCACTATGAATCCTGGGTTGCCGGCGTCCGGCCACGAGAACGAAGGGGGGACGGCTTCCAGGAGGAATGAGTGACAAGGCGCGGATGATCTGCTGAAAGCCTTTGCTCTCCTCGATCCCGCCGACGGACAGAACGAAATTCATCCGGTCGAGCCCGAGGGGCCTGAAGCGTCCGGAGTCGACCCCCGGATAATTCACCTGGGCGAATACGCCGTATGCCTTGTAGATGTATTCCCGGGTATAATAGGAGTTGGTCTGGACCAGGGATGCGGCCTGACAATTGACCTTGCTGATGTGTCCGGTAAGGGCGTTGTCCAAGGCATAGACGGATCTGGACAACGCCTTGTACGCCCGAAGGAGCGGGGGGCCATCGGCGTGAAAGGCGCCGGTCAAATGCCGGATGGGCTCATAGGCCTCCCTCTTGGGATGGTGAAGGTACAGGACCGATGGGATCCTGAGGTAGCGCAGATGGTGGGGGACCCGGAGAAGGTTGCACACGTCGCAAAACGCCAGGTCATACCCCCGTTGATGGATGTCCCGGACCATATGCCTTGAAACGCGCCGCAATTTTCGGAGGTAGAGGGGCCTTCTGGACAGATTCCCGAGCAGGGAAAGAAGGTAGGGTTTGCCTGTCCATTCCCGAAACCATTCGAGATCGAAGGTGTACACGTGGTTTACGTGCTGTCGGAAAGGGAACTTCACAAGGGGCGCTCCGGACAGGTGATAGAGGTCCAGGACATGACGAGGCGAGAGCCTCCTGACGAATTCGAAGAAGACCCGTCTTGCTCCGCTGCCGTCCATGGAGTTGGTATAGAGCGCGATTTTCATGCGAACGTTCCCCCGACAAGACAACATACGGCAGGCTCCGACCATCGGTCAAGCAGCCTGCACGAAGGAAGAGATGCGGCGACGCCCGGATGATCCGATGAAAATCGTCCTGCTGATCGACTTTCTTCAGTCCGTATTCGGCGGAACGGAGAGACACATTTTCGAGCTTTGCAGGAATATCGACCGTACGGCCTTCGAGCCTGTAGTCGCCTGCCTGTCGAAGGGGGACCGTTTTCTGGGGCAGATTGAGAAGATGGGGATCAAGACCATCGGTTTGAAGGTGGAACGGATTTATAGTATGGAAGGTTTGCGCCGGGGATTGTGGTTTCGCGACATGCTGAAAAAAGAAAAGGCCGACGTCCTGATGACCCATCACTTCGGATCCGACATCTGGGGGACGGTCTTCGGGCGTATGGCCGACGTCCCTGTGATTGTTTCGAACAGGCGGGATGCTGGGTTCTGGCGGCGGCCGAGGCACATCCTTCTTTATCGCCTCCTGCGGGGACGGGTCGACAGGATCGTGGTGGTTTCAAAGGCGGTGAAAGAAATGGTTCTTCAAGAGGAGAAGGTGCGGGAGGAAAAGATCGAGATCATCTATAATGGCATCGACATACAACGGTTCGACAACCCGGCGGATCCGGGCAGGAAGCGCGAGGAGCTTCAAGTGCCCCCGGGGGCCAGGCTGATCGGCTGTGTCGGCAATATGCGGCCTGTCAAAGGGCATAGAGATCTCATGGAGGCGGCGAAGGCCATTGTCCCGCAATTTCCCAACGCCCACTTTGTTTTCGTTGGGGGAGGCGAGCTGCGATCGGACATGATGAGCATGAGTCGCGATTTTGGCCTGGAAGGGAATGTGCATTTCCCCGGGATCAGGGAGGACGTTCCGCAATTGCTTGCCTGTATGGATATCTGCGTCCTGTCGTCGCTGAGTGAAGGTTTTTCGAATACCCTTTTGGAGTATATGGCCGCGGGAAGACCGATTGTCGCCACACGGGCGGGCGGGAATCCCGAGGTGATCGTGGATCAGACAAACGGGCTTCTGGCGAACAAGGCGGATCCTGAAGATTTAGCGGATAAAATTCTCTGCCTGCTCAGGGATGAAGAAAAAGCGGAGCGGTTGGGCGTTGAAGCGCGATACGAGGTGGAAAGGCGTTTCTCCGTGGCGAAGATGGCGGACCGGTATGAGGTCCTGCTGAGAGATCTGGCAGGGCCTGGAAGCTAGCGCGTTGCCCCAAAAGCGAAAACAATGCGAGAGGAGGCCGGCCGTTGTTCTTGGAATGACCGCCAACGGCCTGGCCGTGGCGAGGTCCCTGGGACGAAAGGGGATTCCCGTCGTGGGTGTGGGGGCCTGCGCGGCAGAACCGGGCTTGCGCTGCCGTTATCTCCGCGCCAGGCACACGGCTCCGGATGTACAGGATGAAGAGAAGTTACTGGATTTTCTCGTATCACTCGGAGGAAGACTGGCGGGGCGGGGTGTCCTTTTCGTGACGGCGGACGAGTACGTCCTGTTTTGCTCCAGGTATCGGGACGAGTTGTCCGGATACTATGCCTTCAATCTCCCCAGTCGGCAGACAGTCGAATGTTTTCTGGACAAGGAGAAAACCTCCCGGTTTGCAAGCCGGAACCAGATACGCCATCCGAAGACCATGGCCGTTACGATCGGACGAGACGTGGAAACCTCGGCCGCCGGCATGGCATTCCCCTGCATCCTGAAACCGCGGGATTCCCATCTCTGGCGACGGGATTACAAGGAACAGAAGGTGATCGTCGTTCACTCCGCCGAGGAGCTTCACCGGACGTGTCGGGGACTGGGGCCCCACGCCTCCAAGGTGATCCTTCAGGAGATCATCCCCGGCCCGGACGACAGCATTTACCAGTACCTGGCTTACGGCAACAGGGAATCGGAAATCATCGCTGAATTCACTTGCCGGAAGCTGAGACAGTATCCGCCCCATTTCGGTATCGCCTGTCTCTGTGAGAGCAGACAGGAACCCGGCGTGCGGGAGGAGGGAAGGCGGCTGCTGAGCAGGATTGATGCCAGAGGGATTTTCGCCATCGAATACAAGATGGATGCAAGAGACGGCCGGCCTGTCTTTCTGGAAGCGAATCTACGGACTTCCTTCTTCGGAGAGCTGCCGGTCTCTTCCGGGGTAGACTTCCCCTATCTGATGTACAGCGACCTGGTGGATGCGAACCCTGGTCGCGGGCCGGCCGAATTCCAAGAGGGGATTCGACTCTGGAATCTTGCATTGGATCTTGGTTGCTATTATCGGCTGCGCAAGGCGAGGGAGACAACGCTTGCCGGATGGGCCGGGAAGCTCTTGGGCGGGAGAATCGCCCACACATACCTTGCCTGGGATGACTTGCATCCGTGGATGTTTGTCTATGGCCGATTGCTGTTGCGAACCCTTTCGAGGGTCCTTCGACGGATCACCGGGACCCGTGGGGCGGGGACGAAAGAGGGGCGTCATCCATGACAGGCAGCGTCCGGCGGCGACAGGGGCGAGGGTGGGTTCTCGATGTCCGTTGAACCACTTCCCGAGGTGCATTGGGGGAGAAGGACGCGGTGAGTCTGGCGAAACGGATCTATGAGGCGACCCCGTACGAGCTGAGGCAGGTGGGGAAATGGATGTACGGCGCCGTTCCCCTGCGGATACGATATGGGAGGGATTTCTTCCGGGTATCGAGTTGGCTCGAGCGATCGCAATGGTGGCCGCCTGAAAAGATGGCGGAGTATCAAAACGAGCGCTTGCGGGCCCTGATCAGACATGCGTACGAGAATGTACCTTACTACCGGAGGGTGTTCAAGGAACGGGGCATCAGGCCGTCGGACATCGATACGATGGATGATCTCGCGAAGATCCCGGTCTTGACAAAGGAGACCTTGCGGACGGAAGGCGGGGACCTGCTCGCCGCCAACGTGGACAAGCGAGATCTGGTCTGTCTCTCGACGAGCGGCACAACAGGCCGGCCTGTTCATTTCTATTGTGATAAGAGGCTGGAGTACGCCGATGGGGATCCCTTCTGGTGGCGCCGCTATCAGTGGGCGGGATGCGGCCTCACGATCCGGCGTGCGGCGCTGACGGCGTGGACCCTTCCGCCGAAGCGCGGGGGAAGGAGGCGGGTTTACGCATACAATCCCGCGCGGCGTCTCCTGACCCTTTCCACCTATGACCTGAGCAGGAAGAATGTGGATACCTATGCCTTCGCGCTGCGCAAGTACAGGCCGAAAATCATAAACGGGTTTCCTTCCGCCCTGGAGTTGCTGGTCAAATACTTCACCGAAGCCGGCATGGAAAGGCCGGTGATGCCCGTCGGGATTTTTACCCAATCCGAAAGGCTCCAGCCCTGGCAAAGAGACGCCATAGGAGATTTCTTCGGTTGTCCGATCTTCGACTGGTACGGCATGGAAGAGAGGGTTGTGTGCGCCTCTGAGTGTGAGGAACACAGGGGGCACCATATCTTTTCCGAGCAGAGCATCGTGGAGTTCGTGAAAGAAGGCAAATGGGTCAAGGGACAGGACGCGGAGATCATTGCGACACGTCTCAACCACTATGGAATGCCGTTGATTCGATACCAGACGGGAGATATCGGCCGCCTGCTGGAAGAGCAATGCTCCTGCGGGCGAGGTCTCCCCTTGATGAAGTTGATCGGGGGGCGCGAGAGGAATTTTGCCTTGACGAAAGAGGGGGGATGGATCCCCGTCACGATCGTCGACATACCCAAGGCGACGAAGCATGTGGATCAATTTCAATTCGTGCAGAGAGAAAAGGGCGCGCTGACCCTGAAACTGGTCCGGGGCGAGGGGTTTTCGGAAGATGACACAAGGCTTGTGCGTGAGAATCTTCGCGATAAGTTCGGAGATATGTTTCAGGTAGAGATTGAATTTGTCGGGAACATTCCTCGGACTCCCAGGGGGAAGATTCCGCTTCTTGTTCAGCATCTTCGAGTGGAAGGAGAGTGAAGGGGACATGGCAATCCGGGGGGAGACAGAACCTGCCGAAGGCCGCAAACTTTTTCTGACGGTTGTGGTGCCCGTCTACAATGAGGAGGACAACGTTGCAATCCTGTATGAAGAGATTCGGAAATCCGTAGGCCCTTTGGGAAGGCGCTGCGAGGTGATCTTCGTGGATGACGGGAGTACGGATGGAACGCTGCAGAGGCTCAGGGGCCTGCTGAGGAGAGGGGAGAGACGGAGTACGCCGCAAGTGAGCATGCGTATCATCCGTCTCGCACGCAATTTCGGCCAGACGGCGGCGACACAGGCCGGCTTCGACCGCGCAAGAGGGGACGTCATCGTCACCCTGGACGGCGATCTGCAGAATGACCCGAAGGATATTCCGAGGCTGCTCTCGCGGCTGGAAGAAGGATATGATGTGGTTTGCGGCTGGCGCAGGGACAGAAAAGACAAGAGGCTGACGAGGATCCTTCCCTCGAGGGCGGCCAACTGGCTGATAGGGGTCATGACGGGCGTGCGGATTCACGACAATGGATGTTCTTTGCGGGCGTACCGGGCATCTGTCATCAAATCGATCCGCTTGTATTCGGATATGCACCGGTTCATATCCCCCATGTGCACCATGGTAGGGGCCACCATAACGGAAATGGTGGTGAATCACAGGCCCAGGAGGCACGGGGCGACGAAATACGGTCTGTCGCGGACATGGAAAGTGCTCCTGGACATGATTACAGTCAAGATGCTGATCGATTTCTACGGCAGGCCGCTGACTTTCTTTTCCATTCCCGGCCTTCTCGCCTTTGTTGCCGCCTCCGGGTTCGGGGCCGCCGCCATGGTGGGGGCCATGCGAGGCTACCACAGCATCGTTTTGACAGGCGGGAGCTTCCTCCTCTTCTTTCTCTTCGGCAGCCTGATGTCCTGGGGCCTTCTGGCCGAATATTTCGTCCGGACGACGGTGCGGGGGCGTTTTGTAAGGGGAGAACCGACAGGAGCCGTGACGGGGGCGTGCTCGGATGGCGCTGCCGGAGACGGCTCGATGAAGGCGTGACAATGGCAAGCAGGAACGGATCCCGGAAAGGCGATAACAGCCGCGCCGCCGGAATAACGGAGGGAGAGGGTGCAATGGGAGCAGTGAACCCGAGCCGGCCGGCAACAGGGGACCTTGACCACGGGACGGGTCCCGAGGTGAGCGTCATTGTGCCGATCAGTGAGCGGCATGATGATCTCGTCCGTCTTTACCGCTTGTATGCCGGGGAACTGGAGAGGTTGGGGAGGCGTTTCGAGTGGCTTTTCGTCGTGGTCGGCGATTTCGAGGCCGCGTGCAGGGATTTGACCGCCCTCGGTGCAGAGGATGAGCGTGTGCGGGTCGTCAAGCTGCCGAGGCGGTTTGGAGAATCAGCGGCACTGCTGGAAGGATTCAAACGGGCGAAGGGGGACAAGATCCTGACCCTGGCGTCGTACCTTCAGGTTGAGCCGGGGGATTTGGGGAAGGTTTTTGCCGCCTATGCGGCAGGAAACGATCTGGTCATCACGCGGCGCTTTCCAAGGAGAGACCCCTTCGTGAACAGGATACAATCCTACGTGTATCATTTTCTCGTGAGAATCCTGACGGGGGTGTCTTTCAAGGATATCACATGCGGGATGCGGTTGATCAACAGGAAGATCGTCTCGAAGCTGATTGTCTATGGAGACCTTCACCGGTTCATTCCCGTGTTTGCCGCTCTGAGGGGAATCAAGATTGCCGAGGTGGTTGTTTCGCAGAGGCAGGAAGATGTGAGTGTGAGGCTCGTGAAACCCGGCATCTACCTGCGAAGAATGCTGGACCTGGTCACGCTTTTTTTTCTGGTGAAGTTCACCAAGAAGCCCTTGCGGTTCTTCGGGCTCGTGGGGAGCGCGTTGTTTGTCCCCGGGCTGCTGCTTACGGCCTATCTCGGTACGCTGAGGCTTCTGGGAGCCATTGGGCTGGCGGACCGGCCCTTGCTGTTGCTCGGGATGCTGCTCATGGTATTCGGCATCCAGATCTTTTCGATTGGGCTGGTAGGCGAGCTGATCGTCTTCAGCCACGCGCGGGAACTGGAGGACTATGAAATCGAGGAGATCATAGAACGATGACAGCCGGCGGCCATACAGGACGGAAAAGGCGTTATTTTCGTCGGGCCGATAAAGCTTTCAGAGCCGCCGGCGCGGAAGGGGGGTCACTGTCCGGTGATGCGCTGTAGGCGGGATCCGCGGGCCATGTGAGGGGCCATGCCGCGGGATCGACAACGCCTTCCCCGTAGTTTCCGTAACCGCCGTCAGGGAGGAATCGAAGATCCAGATACATCCAGCTGATCCCTTTGTTTTCGCAAAAGTCCCAGATGGTCAACGGATAGGTGTCCTTGTCCGGGAGGTCCGCAAACTCGGTTACGATAACAGGATAGTATGCCCGCAGCGCATTCAGCGCGTTCAATCCGTCCGTTGTGGTGTGCCTGTATGGATGGATGCCGACAGAGGCGTTGCGGTAATCGATGGACGGCGCCTGATCTATTTTCCCCTTCATTGCGCTGGTAGATTTTGCGAAGGACCATAAGATGATGTGTGTGTTCGGCGCCCGCGAACGAATATAGTGGTACATGTCCGCTTCGAACTCGATGTCATCCGCCGTATAATCCTCAGGGTACCATGCGACCGGCTCGTTCTGCATCTCGAAAATGACATGGGTGCGATCCCCGTAGCGGGACGCCGCCTCGTCCCAGAATTCTTCCACAAGCGCCCTGTTGTAGTTCCCGCAACATGATGTATGATTATCAACGATAATGTACATCCCCGCCTCTCCCGCCCTGTCCACCGCCGCATCAACATCCCCAAAAACCTGATCCAGGTCCAGCATGTCCGAGAGCTTATCCGAGTCGGGCGGCCAGGTGATTCGTGTGTCCAGACGCAAGGCGTTCAACTTGTAGTGATCACGGAGGTTGATCCACCAGGACAGGTTTTTGTAGACATCGTTGGCGTAGTTGCCGTGCGCCCCGCGTAACGGGCTCCCATTGTCCGCTACAACGACACCGTCCACAATCCGGACACGCCCACGGTCGGCAAGGCATAGATCGGCCGCAAGCATATTCGAAAAGATGAATATGCAAAGGTATATCGAAATACGGGTTTTTCCCTTACACTTCGTCCCGGTCGATTCCATCGTCTTCCCACCCCCCTCCCATTGTTTCGTCGCCTAGCGAAGAGGTCTTTAGAAACAATCCGTATCTTTACAAAAAAATGAATGTGTGTAACGCCCCCCTTTGTCCGAAAGCCGGGCAGGGTCTTGCTGGTACGTTGCAAGAAAAGTACCGCTGGAGTCGATTTCGGCTGGAAACAGGGCCGCAAGGAGGGGCCGCCGCGATTCAGAAGAAATCGGTTGTGAATCAAGGGAGTTAGCCCCTACAACCGGCTGTTCCGGACGATTCCTCTGCTAAAAAAGATTTTTCATGATTGGTTTTCTTTGTGAAAGATAAAGGGGTCGTTTCAAAAATGAAACCGGTACCTATCCGGGCGCTCTTGGAACGGTGGAAGCGATCATCTTCAGGTCCTCCCGCTTCAGTTCGCCCAGCAATCCGAGGAGGACCAGGTAGAACACAAGCAGGAGCGCGCATTCGACAAGAAGGCCCAGGCCTCTGTAATCGAAGTGCATGCCGACGATCGTCATGAGGGCCGTTGCCAGACCGACCCGGATCAGCGTGGAAGGCAAGAGGACAGGGCCGATGGATCTGCGTACCAGGATCCCGGCGAGGAGAGTCCCGACCGCCATTGTGATGGCCGCGGAGAGGGCCGCCCCTTCCGCCCCGCCTTGCATGACGAATAGGATTCCCGTGCACAGGCCGAGAGGAACCAGGCAAAGCGCCGTAGCGGCGGAGGCGGCGGGCAGGCCGCCCGCGATCAGGATTGCGCATAGAGTCGTCATAAAGGTGTACAGGAGGCCGATCCCGAATACCAGGATGCTGAGAAAGCGAGCGCCGGCCATATAGCGGCTCGAATAGAGAAGTTCCATGACGGGCCCCGCCTTCAATGCGATCAGGAAGCAACCGGGCAGCAAGAGGATTTCGAGGAACCGCGTCGCGCCCTGCACGTAGCGGGCGGCAAGCTCTTTGTCGCCGGTTCCCAAGGCGTGCGACACGGAGGGGATGAGGACGGCCATCATGACGAAAGAGATGATATTCGGCAATCTGGCGACGCTGACGGCCGCCACATAGAACCCTATGGTCTCTTCGGGCAGTTCTCGACCCACCACCTTGAGGCACCAGAGGTGCAGGTTGAACAGGACCTGGGACCCCAGCAGAAAGAGGCCCACCGGGACGGCCCATCGAATGACAAGGCCGGCGAATGCAAAGGTCGGATAAAACGAACGAACCGGGATGTGAGATGCCAGGTAGAGGAGACCGATGATGGAAGCGAGGATGTTTACGACCAGGGCGCCTCGGACGGAAAGGCCGAAATAGAGAAGGGCCAGAATCCCGAGGGCCTTCGCGATCCCGTAAATCGAAATTCCCATGCTCTCGATTCCGAATCGGCGCTGGCCGTTCAGGATGTGGCTGCACATGAAATACATTCCGTAAAAGGGGATGTCGACAGAGGCGAGACGGAAGAGATCCTTCCCGCCTGGAATCTGGAACAGCTTCGCCATGGCGGGAGAGGCCAGCCAGAAAGCGCCGAATACGACGAGGTAGATCAGCAAGGTCAGCGTGAGGCCGGTACCTTCCAATTGGGGGGTCTGTTCCTGCCTTTCCGCGATGAGTTTGCTCAGTGCTTGAGGGACACCTAGACGAGCGACGAGTTCTACGCTGAGCAGAACCGAGATGATGATGCCGTAAATGCCGTATTCTTTCGGCCCCAGCCCTCTGGCCAGGACGATGACGGTAATATATCCGCAGAGCGTCAGACAGGCGTTTGCGGCGGTGAGCATGATGGTTGCCCGGGCGGCCTTCTGCGTTGGGCTGGTCATGAAAATTCTTCCCACTCGGGATCGATGGGATCCGCCCCCGATACGAGTTCCGTCACGTGCTCCAGGGATTCGTCGAGAAAGAAGAGGCGCCCCCAGATTTCCAGCGCGAGAAGGTTGAAGAAGGCGAAAATGTTCTTGTCCCAGAGGCCGACGAGTTCCTGAATACCGGTCCTCCGGAGTCCGAGGATCTGCTTGCAGAAGCCGTCGTCGAAGAGATCCGTCTGTGCCAGGGGCGCCAGGTAGTCGCGGAGAGGGAGGGGAAACCCGACCTTTTCCCTCTGCGCGATGCCGCGGGGAAGATACTTGGCGGCGATTTGCTGCAACACCCATTTGTCCGCCCGCCTGCCGAGACGATAGGAGAGCGGCAGTTGGATGGCCTTCTGGACCAGTCTGTGGTCCAGGAAAGGGACCCGGCATTCAATGGAGGTTGCCATACTGGTCCGATCGAGCCGACGGAGAAGGGGGGTCAGAAAATCGTCCAGATCGCTCAAAAGAGTCCCTAGGAGGGCCCGGTCATGGGCACTGGAGACAAAGGCGTACGCTTCTTCACATTGGAGCCGCCATTCCGCTCTGGACCAGTTGTCGATAAAAGACACCGTCTGGGGAAGCAGGCTGTCGAAGTGGAGGGAGGTCGCGGGCATCCCGGCGTAGGAATAGGCCGCCATCTGGATGCCCCTGCTTATCTTTCTCGGCAGGAGGTTGAGCATGCGGTTCACGTGAAGCAGAACGCTGTGGCGGCGATACCGGAATCGATACCCGCCGAAGAGTTCGTCCGCGCCTTCACCGGAAAGAAGGACGATAACGCCGTTCCGCCGGGCCACGTGCGCGATCAGGAAGTAGGCGACCGAGTTGGGGTGCGTAAGGGGAAGGTCACAGCAATAGATGATTTCCGGGAGCTTGCGGAGGAACACCTCCCCCGTCAGGGGATAAGAGATCAACCGGATGCCGAGGGCCTTTGCCGCCGCCCTTGCGTAGCGCTTTTCGTCCAGTTCCGGATAGCCGGCGATGGATACGTTGAAGGCGGTGATTTCGTTGCAATGCCGCGCGGCTATCGCTGTAATCAGGCTTGAATCGAGCCCCCCGCTGCAAAGGGTTCCTAGGGGGACGTCACTCACGAGCCGGTCGCGGGTGCTTTGCACCAGGGTTGCCTCGATGTCCTCGACGACGGATCCGGGATCCGCCCTGGCAAACCTTTCATACTCTCGCTGATCGACCTGGGATGGCGGAAAGTAGTAGTTCCGCGGCGTGACCTTCCCCTGCCGGATCCTGACGAGGTGGCCGGGCAGTACGCTGTGGATATCTTCCAGCAGGGTCTCGGAGGACAAGACTTCCACATTCCTGTACAGGGACCATTCTAGCAGGCTCTGCTTGTTGAGTCGGAGCCGGTTGTTTACCCTCGTGAGGGCCTTCAGTTCCGAGGCAAAGACGAGATGGTCTTCGTGCCGCATGAAATAGAGCGGCTTGATCCCGAACCGGTCTCGTACAAGCGTGACCGTCCCGGAACCGCGCTCGTAGACGGCGAAGGCAAACATGCCGACGAAGCGGTCGAGGCACGCCTCGCCCCATTCCTTGAAGGCGTGCAGGGCCACTTCGGTGTCCGTTCTCGAGCGAAAGGCGTGCCCGCGGGCGACCAGCTCCTCGCGGAGTTCCTGGAAGTTGTATATCTCCCCGTTGTAGGTAATCCACCAGTCGCCGCTTTCGTCCGACATGGGCATGTGCCCGGCTTCTGTCAGGTCGATGATACTCAGCCTGACGGCGCCGAGACAGACGTTGCCCAGGGAGATGATGCCGTCGTCGTCCGGGCCGCGGTGCGCCTGGAGATCGCACATGTTCCGGACCAGAGACGTGTGATCTTCTTCACTGCATCGGTCCGCGTGGCAAACGAGGCCCGCGATTCCACACATAGGTCCATCGCCTTTCTGCCGGCTCCCGTACGGTTGAATTGCCGGGAGGAGGTCTAGGAGGCCGGGGCGAATTCGCTCCATACCCGGCCGTCCATGTGGCCCGGGGGGTCAACGCCGATCATCGTCATGATCGTCGGTGCAATGTCAACGATGTGGCCTTCCTGCAACAGGCTTCCTTCCGCGAGTCCGGGCCCTCGGGCGATGACGAACGCGCTGGGCCGGTGATTGCCCGTATAGTAGGGAGCGATCTGATACCCGGCCGGTTTCTTGACTCTCCCGCACCTGTCCGAGCCGAGTTCTTCCAGCACCCTGGCGTCGGGGTCCCAGGTAATCGCCAGATCGGGCAGGTTGGGCCTCCTGTCGCCGGGATAGACATCGTCGATACAATAGATCCGGCTTACGGCCGGCTTGCCGTTGACCGGGTTGACGAGTTCCTTCAAGGCGTCCTGGATCTCCGCAATGAGTTCCCTGTAAGCCGCCCCTTCTTCCACGATCCCCTGGGGTTCTCTCCCCTTGAGGTTGATCCGAACGTAGCCTTCGTTCGCGTTGGGGATGGTAAATGCCTTCGACCGGGTCCAATCGTGACCCGTGTTGACCCACTTCATGCTCATTTTGTAGTGGATGCTGCGGGGCAGGCGGCTGGTTACCGCTTGCCGGGCGCTCAGCGGGATGAGTTCCCTGAGAACGGAGGTGATGCCTTTCTTGGTTTGCTTTGCGCTGTCGCTCTCGCCGCTCTCCGCCGCCTCCGGCTTACCGACATTCGCGCCGTAGTAGAGACCGAGGCGATTCAATACCTCGGGAATCATGTGACAGCCTGCGTAATTGGGCCCGATGCCGTCCCCGGAGGTAACCACAACCGTCACGGAATCGTCCAGTTCGGCGAGAATCTCGCCGATTGCCCTGTCCACCGCCGCGTAGACATCGCGCAATGCATTCTCGAGCCCCTCGATGCCTCCTTCCGGGTGAGCCGGGTGGGAGGGGTCGGAGAGGTGCCAGAGATAGTGGCCGGCGGGATGGGTCTCCGCAAAGGTGACGTAGAGCATGTCCCAGGGCTCTTTCTTCGCCAGCCATCGAACGATCTTCGACTTGGTGGCCGCGGCTGCGGCCAGCCCGTCCCGGAATTCCCGCGGTTCCGGGACGGTCAGAACCTTTGTATGTTCCGGCGAGGGGTAGGGCCCGAATTCCCGGATGATCTCCTTCCAGACCCGCTTGGGCCTCGCCATCGGGTCTGCGAACCAGGTCCATGTGCCGTACTCGAGGATCTGGGTGCCCTGAAACCCGGCGAGGGGAGCATTGAAAAATGCGTCCATGACCACGCATTTTCGGCCCGCATCATCCAGGAATTTCCAGAAGGGCGGCTGGGCGCATTCTTTCGCTTGAGACCGGTGGATGTTCTGTTCCCCCGCGTTGATCTGATAGGCATGGTAGATGCCGTGCTTGTCCGGATGGGTTCCGGTGTGGATCGTCGGCCAGGAAGACACATGCATGACCTCCGCGGAGGTGCCCAGCCTTCCCCAGACGCCCTGCTTGCGGAGAGACTGGAGGGTCGGGAGATGGCCTTCGTTGCACCATCGATCGATGAGGTCCGCGTCGGCTATGTCCATGCCGATCATCAACACACGGGACGACCCTGACCGGACCTGACCGGAGGGCCGACCGTCCTGCGATGGACGGACCTCCAACCCCGCCTGTACCGCCCCTCCGTATTCCCCCGCCTCCTTGCCCGCGCTTCCCGCATCGCCGACCATCTCTGCCACGGACACGGTGCGTCGCTCACGGTCCGAGATCTTTCCGGCCTCGACCGTGGCGAGGGTCCAGATGTTGTCCTGTCCGCTCGTTTCGGCGGGCTTCCCGTCTCGCACCGCGTTGACCAGGCTGTTGAGGAGTGCCGTGGTCCCTCCCCGCGGGTATTTGGCTCCGTCGCCTTTGGGGACCTTCACGAGCCGGACCGGCTTGAAGAACCTCTTCCCCCGCTCGCGCCAGAAGACGAACTTCCGATTCGTCCAGAGCACGCCCTTTTCGCCTTCTATCCAGAGGGAATAGGACCAGTTGTTCGAGGTCAGCGTGCCGTAATACTGGACGTGCAGGCCTCCCTCCATCTCGATGAGCGCCTCTGTGCATGCTCCGGCCCGATAGTCGCTGGAAGGCGGATTCCATGTGCGGGCGAAGATCGTGACGGGGTTCCGGTCGAAGAAGCCGCGGAGGCTGTCGAAATGGTGGATTGCAATCTCCTGCAGCTGGGGATGCTCCAGTTCAGCCATCCAGGGGCCTTCCGTATGGCTCGGTTGATTCCGGCGGTCCGTCAACGTGACGCTCGCAATATCGCCCGGCAGGCCTTCGGCCACGAGCTTTCGAACCGTTCGTTCAGCAGGCCAGAAGCGGTAGTTCTCCGCCACGAGGACCGGCTTTCCCGTCTCCCCGGCCTTCCTGAGAACCGCGCGGGCCTGTTCCAGGTCGGCCGCGAAAGGCTTTTCCGTCATCACCGCCAGTCCCGCGTCCAGGGCCTTGAGGGCATGCTCGGCATGGAGCACGCTCGGGCTGGCGATGATGGCGGCGTCTGCATCCGTTTTTTGAAGCGCCTCGTCCAGGTCGGTGAAAAACCCGGATCGGTCTTCACCGAGGCGGCCTTTGATTTCATCGAAGGCGCCGGCCCGGGCGTCCACGCAGGCCGCCGATTCGGTTTCCGGATGGTTGTTCACAAACTCGATCCAGTGGCGTCCCCGGGTACCGGTGCCGATGTGTATGATTCGTGCAGGCATTGAATTTCCTTTTCCGAGTCGTTTCCCTTTGAAGGTTCTATTTCCAGGGTTTTCCATCCATGGTTGCAGGGGGAACGACCCCCAGTTGTTCCAATACGGTCGGTGCAAGATCGGTGATATGCCCCTCTTCCCCGAGCCGCCCCCCGGGAATCGACGGCCCCCGCATGATCACGAATCCCGGCGGACGGTGTGTGCCCGTCCTCGCATCTGGAGACGGGCCGCTTACCGTCCCGATCTTTTCCGATCGGAGGGCCGAAATCTCCGTCCCCTCCGACCAGAGGACGACCAGGTCCGGGAGGTAGTGCCGGCGGTCTCCGGGGAAGATCTCCTCCGTTTGAACGACCTTGTGGACCGCCGGACGGCCCGTTGACGGGTTGGTCAATTGCAGGAGGGCCTCTGTCAGTTCGCCGCAGACACGTCGGTATTCTTCCCCCGGGGCCACGGCCCCCTGCGGTTCCCGTCCCTTCAGGTTGATCCGGATGCATCCCTCCAGGTCGGTGGGGAGGCAATAGGCGCGCGTTTTCGACCAGTCCACGCCCGCAGCGTCCATTCTTCTGTTGATCGCATCACGGATGCCGTTGGGGAGACACTCGGCCACGGACTTGCGGAAATCCGCGGGCACGAGGTTTTTCACCCTCTTGAGGAGACTTCCGGAACCCTCGCCCTCCCCATTTTCATTTTGCCCGTGATTTTCCGGCCCTGCCGACCCGGGACCGGCGAAAAAGCCGAGCCGTCTGAGCACCTCGGGCAGGAGATGCCAGCCCGACTCGTTCGAACCCACACCGTCTCCGGAAATGATGAACACGGTTGTCTCCCGGCCGACGCGCTCCAGGATCCTGCCGATTCCGCGGTCGACCGCCTGATACACGTCTCGGAGCGGTTCTATCGCAGGCCCGGAGGGATCGATTCCGTCCGAGACCCCGTCGGCGGGCCAGCAGTAATGAGCGGCGGGATGCGTCTCGCAGAATACGGTCAGGAAAAGCTCCCAGGGCGCCTGATCCATCAGCCACAGGACGGCCTCGGTCTTGGCAGCGGCCGCTCGAACCAGGCGGTCTCTCAATTCAACCGGATCGAAGGCTGCAAGTCCGAGGCGGTGTGCTTCCAGCCCCAGGGGATACTCCCCGCAGTGCCTCCGCAGCTTCCTCATGATCCCGGCGGGCCGTGACATGGGCTTCCAGTACCAGGCCCAGGTGCCCCACTCGTAGACCTGTATGCCCTGGAAGCCTTTTTCCGGATGGGTGTACGTGGCATCCATGACGGTACATTTTCTGCCCGCGCCGCTCAGGATCCGCCAGAAGGTCGGTTGCCCGTACTGGTCCCTGCCGAACCGGCGGTAGCCCTGCAGGCCGGGGGCGGGTTGCAGGGTGTAATAGACTCCATGCTTGCCGGGCAGGGTGCCGGTGTAGATCGACGGCCAGGCGGAGACGTGCAGCGATTCGGCCGTCGTCTTCAGCCATTTCCATGTTCCGTCGGAAATCAATGCCTCCATCGCCGGGAGATGGCCTGTGCCGGCCCATTTCCGGATGAGCCTGCCGCAGCCTGCATCCAGCCCGATGACGAGCACCTTCGGAGAGTTCGCTTCGGCTACCATGGGGACCTCACACGCAACACGGACAGAGCAATGATCACGAGCGCAATGAGCATGTCCAGGTAGATGAGCCGAGGCGCCGGCCTGTGCCCCACAAACCACTGATACAAGGCCATGCATCCTACCAGACACATCTTGACTGCCATGACGCGGCCCATGGGGTCGAAAAGGAACTCCCCCGAAACGATATGATGCAAGGTAATCTTGCTGTGGATGATGATGATGATTCCCGTGAGAAAAAGAACCGAGAGGGCCGGCCAGCCCAGGCCGCCCATGCGGAGGCTTGCCCGGCGGATGAAGTCGCCCGTTTCCCGGGGCTCGATGCTCTTTGTGACGAATCCCGCCACGAGAGACCAGAAGAACATGTGCCCCAGCCAGAACAGAGCGGCCGTGACGTGCAGGAACACGGCCAGCAGGTACCAGTCCGCCTGTTCCAGGCGTGCCAGGATCACCGAAAGGGCGACGACAGTGACGCCTGCCGCGAGGTTCAGATAGAAGATACGCGGGGTCGGTCTGCGGGTGAGGCGCAACTGGAGGAGGAACAGGCCGGCCACAAAGAGGAGTTTCACGGCCAGTAAGGCCCCGAAGGGTTCGCGAAAGAATGCCCCGGAGAGGATCCGCTCGAGCGTTCCCCCCTGATGGTGGGCCGCGAGCACGCCCGTGGCCGCGAAGAGGACCAGGAGGGTCCAGCCGACGCCGGAAAAACGGAGCCGCACGGGTACCGGGATCTGCGGCGGTGGCCAGGGCGCGTCGCTCAGGCGTCGAAACAGGCGAGTCGACTCCGACGGGCCGAATTCCCGCACCACCGGGCCGGCGATGACGGCCCAGAAGAGCGAATAGCCCGTCCAGAGGACGGCACACATGATATGAACGTAGACGGTGAGGAGATAGAAAATCATCCGGCTTACCCTGTTCTATGTTTCCCTGCCTGGTTCCACCTCTACACTATTCGGAAAAGGGCGCGCCAGTCTTGAATCACGGCGTCTTTACGAGCCTTTTCTCATGACTTCTTCCACGCGGACCTCCCGCCTCTCCCGGTCGGACCGCATACCCGCCTCCACGATCGCCAGGGTCCAGAGATTGTCCCGCCCGCTCGTTTCCGGCTCCTTTTTCCCGCGAACGGCGTCTCTCAGGCTGTTGAGAAGCGAGGTCGAGCCTTCCCGTGGGTAGGAGGCCCCGTCTCCCTCGGGCACCGGAACCTTCTTGACCGGCCGGAAGAGCCTCTTTCCTTTCTTGCGCCACAGGACCCACTGCCGGTTGGTCCAGCATTCCCCTTCTTCTCCCTCGATCCGGAGGCTCCAGCCATACCGATGCGACACGATCGATCCAAGATACTGGACGTGAACCCCCTTTTCCATCTCGATGAGCGCTTCCGTGACGGCCCCATGCCTGTATTCGCTCCAGGGAGGGTTGAAGCTCCGGGCCGTCACGCTGACAGGATTGCAGCCGAGAATGCTTCGTATGCTGTCGAAGTGATGAACGCCGTCGTCGATGAGCTGCGGATACTCGAGCGAGGCGAGGAAGGTTCCCCTGCCGGCGCGGAAACGCCGGGCCCTGCATTCGACATTCGTGACGGCCCCGAGGCGGCCCTGCCGTACGAGCGACCGCAGCGTGCGTTCCGCCGGGTTGAAGCGGTAATTCTGGGCCGCGATCGTCGCCTTGTCCAGCTTCTCCCCCAGTTCGATCACCTCCCAGGCCTCCCGCACGGTCGGTGCGAACGGTTTTTCCACCAGGACGGCGAGTCCCGCCTCGAGACACCTGAGGGCGTTGTCCATGTGCATCGGCGCATGGCTCGCGATAATCGCCGCATCCGCTTCGACGGATTTCAGCCCTTCCTCGAGGTCGCTGAAGAGCGGTAGAGCCGAGTGCTTCTCCGCGACCTGTTCCAGCGATTCCTTCAGGGGATCCACGCATCCCGCCGAAACCGCATCGGGATAGTCCCTGACGATATCCAGCCAATGCCGTCCTCGAATGCCAACCCCTACGTGCAAAATCCTGATCGTCACTTGTCGATACCTCGTTTCTGTTGATCGGTTCATGTCTTCAGGTGGAGACCGTATGCCCGGTTTTCCCCGCTTGCAGGATTTCCCTTTCGCACAAAGCCAGATACTCGAACGCCGTGTCCTCCCAGGTGCGGAAGGACGATTCACGGAGCGCCGCTTCTCCCATCTGCCTCAGACGGCGACGGGGAGGCATTCTCCGGATAAAATCCAGCCAGTCCTCAACGCGGTTGGGGAAGAGAAACCCGGTTGCCTGGGGCTTCACCAATTCGCATATATGGCCGCTCGGAACACTCACCACAGGGCGGCCCACCGCCAGATACTCGGGGATCTTGAGGGTCGAATAGGCTACTTCTCCATATGGGAACATGGCGAGATCATAGGGTGCGACGCAGAGATCCGCCGCAGCAATGTATCTGGGCATTGTCTCATAGGGCACGCGTCCGTGAAAGACGATGGGGCCCGGGCATCTTCCAGCCTTTTCCGCATACCGGCCCCTGAGCATACCGTCACCGGCGATGTGCAATGCCGGCGATGGGTCCGGGCCGGCGGCCAGCGCATCGAGTAACGGCGCAAGGTTGTGGGTCTGATCCAGGACCCCCGCATAGAGAAGAACGGTCTCGCCCGGGGGGATGCCCAGGTCCCGTCTCGCCTCATCCTGCGGAATCGGGCGGAAAAGGTTGCGGTCGACGCCCAGGCCGACTACATGCACCCTGCCCGCGGGGATCTTCCGTCGCAGCACGAGGGCGCGCTTCAACGCTTCTGTTTCCGCGATGACGAGCGGCGCTTTCCTTATGTATCGGTCGGTGAGAAGGCCTGCCACGGAAAGACGGACATGTTTTCGGATTCCGAGACGACTCCGGAAAAATCCCGGCGGAGCCGGGACGATGTTTTCCACAAGGGCGGACGGTTTTCCCGCCTTGCGGCAATAGGCCGACACATAGCCGGAGAGAAGCCAGCTTTTCTCCAGAACCAGGTCATAGGAATGAAGTTCTTTCATCAGGAACCGCCGGATGGACCGCAAGTAAGAGACAAATTCCCCATAGCCTATTCCCCGTACAGCGGCATCGTCAACGTAAGCCGTCGATTCGGTCCCGCCGGGGGCGATTTCCGCTACACGAAAGGGCCTGGGCCCGGTGGGTTCAAGGATCTTCCGAAAGGCCACGGTGACGTCGGCCCATCTGCTCAGCGCTTCGGCCACGGAGAGGACGTTCCGGCTGGGGCCGGCCGAGGTCAGGAGATTGTGGCCGGGGACCATGTAGCAAACAGAAAGTCGCCTGGTTGAACTCACCTTGAATGTGCCCCAATGCCCATGAATGCCTTCTGTTGACTGGAAACGCATTTTTGACGGTGTTCAGGGAACGAATCTTCCGGCAAGAAGCCGGTTGTAGACCGCTTCCGCCTCCATGGCCTTCTTGTCCCATGTATGATGGAGCAAGACCTCCTGTCGGGCGTTGCTTCCGATTTTTGCCGCGAGTTCAGGATCGTCAAGGAGGCGAAGAACCCCAGCGGCAAAACCCGCGATATCCCCATTCTTCACGACCCAACCCGTCCTTCCGTGCTCGAGGCAGGCCGCGGACCCCTCATACGAGACGACCGGTTTGCCGGCGGCCATGTAGTTGAGCAACTTCTGCGGAACCCCGTCGCACGCCGTTCGGGGATTCAGGGCAATCTCCGATCCGGCGAAATAGCCCGGAAGATCTTCAAACCTCGAAGAGACGATGTCGAGAAGAGACCGGATCTCCATCTGTCGGGCCATGGCGTCGTAGCCTTCAAAGGAATCATTCGTGACGATGAGCAGACGCACCCCCTTCTTCCGGAGACTGATTTCCCGAAAGGCCTTGAGGAGGAGGTCCACTCGCTGGTACTCGGCCAGATTGCCCGCAAAGACCAGGCGCCTTCCGCCTTCGGTGCAAGACGATGCCGCAACGGGGTGGTCGGGGAAGAACACTTCCCGCTCCACACCTTCTGAAATCACCGTTATTTTCTCCTCGGGAACGCCCGCAGCGGCTGCGAGCTTGTCCCGGATCTGCCCGCTTACCGCAATGATGTGGTCCGACCATTGCGGCAACATGCTGTCCAGGCGTCTGCCGATCCCCTTCTTCATCCTCCCGGAGAGGCCGAGTCCGTAATAGGGCAACTCGGATTCGAGCAGGGTGTGTGCATCGAACACGAGGGGATGCTTCGTCCACCGCCGGACCAGTGCGGAGACGACAAGCCCTTCGTAATGGTGGGCATGGAGGATGTCGATTTCGTTGTGCCGCAAGACCTCCATGAGCTTCATGGCCAGAAGGGGATCGAGGAGGAGCAGCTTCTGGTAAGACGGACCCGGCGAAGACTTCGTGTAGGTCTTCACCTCCCTGATCCGGTGGATCGTACCGGGGACTTTCGTGTCGGTATCGCCGAGGTGATAGGTGATGATATGCAGCTCGTGTCCTCTCTTGGAGAGGGCTTCGGACAGCCGCAGGATCCGTAAAGGGGTCCCTCTCGGCCATGGAAACGGGCAGGCCGCGATGGTCGCTATTTTCAGTTTGCGTTCCATCCTATTCTGTACTCCCGAATCGTAGACACCCGCTCCGTCGAACCTACACGAACCGGGCGATGAGCTTCCAGTAGAAAGCGCAAAGGCCTTCCAGCCCGGCGCGTCCGAGGCGCTCGAGCCGGGACCCGGCAAGCTCTTCCCGGAAGGGAATCGGGCCTCCCGTAAGGAGTTCCCGGTCGGGTCTTCGTCTCTTGCGCTGAATGACTTTTCTCCTGTTCATGACCGCGGCCGCATTCTTGAGGATCCAGGTCGCTGCGTTCATCCACGGGAGAAGCCACCCCTTCTTGATGACGACCAGGACCTGGCAGAGTTCATACACGGCGAAGACGGGCGCCAGGAGCAAAAGGGATCTGAGCGAGTAGTTCTTCAGGACGATCAGCCACCGGTTTCGAATCAGGCATTCCAGCCGCTTGTCCGCGTATCGTCCCGTCTTTCTCAACGAGAGCCCCGGGGTCCCTTCCCGGTGGAAGCAGCGGGCGGACGGGACGGAGAGGATATCGTGTCCCAGGAGCCTGCTTCTCAAACCGAAGTCGTGGTCCTCCAGATAGATGAAGAAGGATTCGTCGAAAGGCCTTTCCCTGCCCCATCTGCTCCGGTCCAGGAGGAAGCAGGCCGTGACGATAGACCCGATCCGCCTTGTTTTCGTCTCCAGGAGCCGCACGGGCCGGCCCTCATCGTGCAGGGACATCAAACCGAGGAAATGAGCCTCCCCGCCCGTATACTGAACCACATCCCTCCGCCGGGCAAACAGGACACAGGGCATGGCCGCCACCGCGAGCGGATGTTCGTCCAATGCCTGTTGCAGTCGATCCACGCAATCAACGTCCATGCAGACGTCATTGTCGAGGAACACGATCCGGTCGCTGGAGGCCCCGGAAAAGGCCCTGTTCCTTGCCTCGGCGGGGCCCAGGTTCTCCGGGATCTGAAGGACCTTTACGGAAGGGAAGCGCTCTCTGACGATGTTCAGGCTCTCGTCCTGCGAGGCGTCGTCCACCAGAAGGATTTCCCGGAATCGGTCGCCCTGGGCGAGCGCCGACTCGAGGGTTTCCACGAGGTAGTGCTCGCCATTGTGGTTGATGACGCAGAGGGAAGGCCGTTCATCCTGGCTTTTCCGGGCGTTCATTGCGTTCCCACCGTCCCGGGTCGGAGCAGCGCATACATATATGTTGTTCGCATGGTCCCTTCTTTCAATATCGCTTCACGAATCGTTCTTGTGGTTGAGCCGGCTCACTTCGGGTGACCCAATAAGAGGATGCCTTCTTGTCCGGTTTCATGGGAAGGGGCCGTCCGCCGAAGATGCGTTTCAGCCATGCCGAGGGAGTGATGACCAGGTAATAGGCAAGCGTCAGGACGAAAGCGGTGAGGAGGCGACCCACGCCGTGGGCGACCTTCAGCCAGGCCGCGTGGACAGGGCGGAAGGGCCCGGGGAACAGGAGAAAGCAGATCCCGAGGAAGGCGAGGAAGCCGAACAGGAAGATGGGCAGGGTTCTCGCCCTCCAGACGCCCAGGGCACAGAGCGAGGCGAAGAAAGGGGCGGCGATGAGGCCGAACCTTCTGATCTCTTTCTTGTCAGTCGAGTTCGAGCCCATTCCGCCAGTCCGCCTTTTCCTGCCACGGTGGTTGTTCGTTTTTGTAGAGAATGGAGTCCTCCATGACCAGCACATCCATCTCCGTGCGCATGAAACAACGATACGCATCCTCCGGCGTGCAGACGATCGGTTCGCCCCGTATGTTGAAGCTGGTGTTCACCATCACGGCACAGCCGGTCAATCTCTCGAATTCCGAGAGGACCGCGTAATAGTCCGGCTTTTTCCTCGGATTTACCGTCTGAACCCTTGCGGAGTAGTCCAGGTGGGTGACCGCCGGCAAGTCGCTTCTCTTTGCCCTGAGCCTCTCAACGAGAGACCTCCCCTCCCCCGAGGGCTGCGGCAGTCTTCTCTCCTCCCGAAGGTAGGCCACGAGAAGCATGTAAGGGCTCGGCGTGTCCAGATCGAAGTATTCCCCGGCTTTCTCTTCCAGCACCGAAGGCGCAAAGGGGCGGAAAGACTCTCGGTACTTGATCTTCCGGTTCATCACACTCTGGGTGTCCTCCCGCCGGGCATCGCCGAGGATGCTTCTCGCCCCGAGGGCCCTCGGCCCGAACTCCATTCGCCCCGCCATGTATCCAACGATTTTCCCGTCGGCGATCTGTTGCGCCACGACGCGGGCCCGCCCCTCCGGGGCGAGCTCATGGTATGGGTATCGGCGACTCGCAAGGAAGGCCCTTACTTCTTCATTCGAAAAACGAGGTCCAAGGTAGGAACCCTGCTGTCCGTCATCGGTGCCGTCGACACTTCTGCGGTTCCCCAGGTACCGGTACCAGACCGAAAGAGCGCTGCCCAAGGCGCCGCCGGCATCACCCGCAGCCGGCTGAATCCAGATATTCCCGAAAGGGCCTTCCCGCAGGATCCGGCCGTTGGCCACGCAGTTGAGCGCAACCCCCCCCGCCAGGCAGAGGTTTTTCCGGCCGGTTTCCCTCCGGACGTGGACGGCCATCCTTCGGAGCGCTTCCTCCGTCACGGACTGGATGCTCGCGGCGATGTCCATTTCGCGTTGAGTGATTTCCGCCTCCGGCCTGCGGGCCGGGCCCCCGAAGAGCCTGGCAAAGCGGCGGTTGGTCATACGGAGGCCCCCCAGGAAATCGAAATAGGAGAGATTCAGCCTGAGGGAGCCGTCCTCCTTCAGATCCACGATTTCCGAGAGGATCAGATCCTTGTACCGCGGCACGCCGTAAGGAGCGAGCCCCATGAGTTTGTATTCGCCCGAGTTGACCTTGAAACCCGTGAAATAGGTGAATGCGGAGTATAGGAGCCCGAGGGAATCGGGGAAATGCAGTTCCTTGAGCAGGGTGATTTCCGAACCCTTCCCGAACCCGTAGCTCGCCGTGGCCCATTCACCCACGCCGTCCACCGTGAGTATGGCGGCTTCCTCGAAAGGAGAGGGGTAGAACGCCGACGCCGCGTGGGATTCATGGTGTTCGGTGAAAAGCACGGGGCCCTCGTAGCCCGTTTCCCGGCGGACGACCCGTTGGAAATGAAGTTTCCGACCGAGCCAGAGAGGCATCGCCTGCAGCCAGGACCGCAGCCCCCGAGGGGCAACGGTGAGATAGGTCATCAGCAGACGTTCAAAGGTCAGCAGCGGCTTGTCGTAGAACACGACATGATCCACGCCTCGGACGTCGATCCCCCCTTCCCGGAGGCAGTAAGCAATTGCATTACCGGGAAACCTCGGGTCGTGCTTTTTTCGGGAAAAACGCTCTTCCTGGGCTGCGGCTATGACCTCCCCGTCTCGGACCAGGCAGGCGGCGCTGTCGTGATAGAAACAGGAAATGCCCAGAATATGCATGGCTATGGATGCCTGGCCGTCTCGTTCGAAGACAGAGGTGTCTGCGTTCTCTCCTGATGCAAGGGTTGCTCCCTTACCCTCTTTTCGGCGGATCGGTAAGGATCTTTAGATGTTCGATCCCCTTCCGGCCGATCCCGATATGGCCCGGTCTCTTCCTATGAAGTTCCCCCCTCGGAAAGGGCTTCGACCGGCAAGAGCTCCGTAAGCGCTCGTCCCTGGACGTCGGAAGGAACCCGCAGGCCGAACAAGGCGTAGAGTGTCGGTGCGATATCGATGATGTGAGCCGGACCGAGAACGCCGCCGGCCTGGATGTGGGGACCGGCCGCGACGAGAAACCCCTCGGAGCGATGGTTGCCGCTGCGGCCCGAAGGGTGAATTCCTGGCGTCGGCCAGGGGATCCGTCCGTACAGGCTCGATTCGATCCAACGATGTCCGGAGGCAGGACTTCGGGCCCACCGCACGAGCAGGTCCGGCAGCAAGGCTGCCCTCGGCCCCTGTCCGTACAGTTCGCAGGGTGTTGCGATGCGATCCACGACGGGTTCCCCTGAATCGACATCCACAAAGGTCTCGAGCCCCTCGGAGATCAGGCGGCAAAGCCGGTCGTACTCCTCGCCGGGGTCGACAATTCCCATCCGTTCGCGCCCCCGCAGGTTCAGGCGGATATAACCCAGGTTGTCGGCTACGAGGCTGACGGCGCGGGTGGCCGCCCAATCGACCCGGCCGAGGCGCCAGTAAGCCGAGAGCTTATCCTGGAGCGCGGTTGGAAAGCGACGCTTGAGGGTGTGGCGCCACTCCACGGGGACCCGGTCCCTCAGGAGATGGAGGAGGCCGCCGGTCTTGGGCCTCCCGGCGTTGTTCCCGTCATGTTTTTCCAGGATTCGCTGGAGCATCGTGTCCAGCACCTCGACCCGGGAGGTGTTGGGTCCCATGCCGTGGAGGGAGAGGGCGAGCACCGTTGTGTCCCTCCCGGCGGAACGGACCAGGCGACCGAGCGCCTCATCGCAGGCACGGTAGACTTCATGAAGCGAGCGGGCAAGATCCGCCTTCTTTGCGGGTGAAGGCCTGCCCCGGACACCGGATGCGTCCCAGAGTTTATGGCCGCCCCGGTGCGTCCCGGTGAAGGCGATCATAAAGAGGCTCCAGTCCTCGCGGGCCATCAGGGCTTCTCCAGCGGAAGCCACTTTGCCGGTGGCCTCGAGAAGCTCGTCACGGAGCGCGAGAAGCGGGTCGATTCGCTGGGGGCCGTAGATTTCTTCCTGCATCCTCGAGGATCCGAATCTTGCCCGCACCCACTCCATTGCGTCCGGGGGATACGCAGCGGGCGCATCGAGATGGTCGTGGGTGGCGTAGCCGGATATCTCCACGCCGTGGAAAGCTTCCGGTGCATAGGCCATGGGAAGATCCACCACAACGGCGCGCCTGTCTTCCGTCGCAAGCTCGCGCCAGAACGGTCGAAGGGGCAGCCATTCGGGGTTGGGTCTTTCCATGGCCATGTTGTCGCTTCGCCATTGCAGAAAGTGATAGAGGCCGTGTTCGTTCGGCATGGTTGCCGTGTAGAAGGTGGGCCAGGGAGAGCCGGACAGCCAGCCCGCGGTCGACTCCAGACGACCGTACACGCCCCGGGAACGAAGCTCCCGAAGATTCGGCAGGCTTCCATCCTGCATCCAGGCCTCTATCAAGCCGCGTTCAGCGGCATCGAGAATGACAACGAGAATCCGCATGAGAGGAAGGTCGCAGATCGTTGTGCCGTTGGAATGCCGTCTTTCTTGTCTTGATCGGCGGTATCAAAGCCCGATTCCCTGCTTTTTGGATCGGCCGGAAAAGGCCCCGGAGCTTCATTTCGGGGGGAGTGTAGGAAATGCGGCAGTTGCCTGTCAAGGGAATCCTTTCTCAACTGCCGCTCCATCCAGCCAATCGCGCCAGGAGCCACCAGAAGGCCCTCGCCTTGCGGTTGCAATTGAGGGGCTTGGAGTGGGCGCAGGAGCAGGAGGCGCAAAGGTCGCTTCCCGGATGAGCGGCACACCACTGGTCGGCCCAGTTTTGCCGGGTGCCGTTGTCCGAGTAATAACAGCCGTCCGAGGCGCCCCGGTCCAGGAAGTAGGCCCCGTCCGGGTCGTAGCTCTCGATGTCCGCAAAGTCGAACAGCACCTTGTCGTGTGTCCGGCAGAAGGAACGTATCTGCTCGTTCCGCAGGTTCAGGTTCCCCTCCTCACCGGTCCCGTCGAGGTGTCCGGTCATGTAGATAAAGGTGATATCAGGGTACTCGGACTCGAGTTCGCTCATGAGGGTGAGATAGGTGTTGATGTCCTCCTCCGTAGCGTTGCTTACCTCCCCGCACCAGGACCAGACGACCACATTTCGGTCGCTCCCGTCTCCGTTCAGGTAATCCCGGGTCCGGGAGGCCCAGGTGGTACGGTCCGGATTGCCGAGGTCCCCGCCGGGGGTGTAGTCCTTGACGGAAAGTACGGCGGTCTGGATGGCGCCGTTCGTATTGAAGTCGTAGAGGCCGGCGTTTGCCGCGTCATTCATCAGGACGTGCATGCCGGTTATGATCTGGCTGCCGTGGGAGGTATGGCCGTAGGACAGGCGGAGATCCGCCTTGGCCTGCTCGATAAAGGACGGGGGGATCCGGTCAAAGGCATCGGCGGCCGAATGATCCGCAATGAGGCCGGCCTCCTCAGGGGCGCAGCCGGAGTCCTCTGCGTCGACAGCCCCGTCGCAGTCGTTGTCCACAAGGTCGGTGCAGACGGGATCTCCGTGGGCGGCTTCGTGTACGCCGGGGTTCACGGAGGCATCGGAATCGTCACAGTCGTCCCCGCCGCAGACATCGCTCACATATTCGTCGCCGTCCGCGTCCAGCGGGTCTCCGGAACAAGACCCGAGAAAACAGGCGTCGTTCATGGTGCAGTCGTCTCCATCATCGCACGGCGCCGTGTTGTTTGCATGGGTGCAGGTATACTCCACGCAGGCGTCATCGGTACAGGGGTTTTCGTCGTCGCAGTCTTCGTTTGCGGCGCATTCGTGCGGGGAGCCCTTTTGAAAGGACCATGGGCCTCCTATGCTCCACGCATAGGTGCTCGTGTTGATGGCGAAGACCCCCCAGTAACAGGGGATCTCTTCAGCCAGCAGGTCCCACCATACGGGAGGCATGGAAAACCGGTCCTGCAGGGACCAGAAGGTGTACGGGTAGTACCCGAAATCCAAATAGGAAAAGGCGGAGTAGAAGAGATAGGCGTCGTAGCCGGGGGCCTCCCAGGCGAAGGCCGGCGGCCCGGTCAGGGTGGACCCGTTCTGCGGGCTTGTCGGCAGAACCGGGGAATTGTCGGCGCCCGCCGACGCCGGACACAGGGCGGATACCGCGAGGATGAGTGCGATCATGATCTGGGTTCGATGGCTCACGTTGGTCCTCCTGTTCGTTGCGATTCACGGGAAGGTCGAGCTTCCTGGACTCCGGGAAGTCAAGCAAGAGACAGGCCAATCAGCATGAGATACGCCGGGAGTGGAATTTCGTCTTTTTCGGGGGTGGATGTATCGCGGGACGGATAAAGATGGGAGGGCAGAATCACAATTTTGAAATTTCGGGAACGAAATCATTACCGATATCGGCCCTCCCCGGGCCTTTCCCTCCTTCCCCCGGGATTGCGGGTTGCGGGCTCTGATTGACTTTGAAACGCAGGGTTGACTAAACTTCGAACCGAATTTTCCTTGAAAGACGGGAAGGATCCGGCAGAAAGAGATGGCGAAATCCAGGAAGAAAAAGAAGAAAACACGGCCCGTACGTCACAGGTTGGTGTCGCTCATGCTGTTTCTTGCGGCGGCCGGGATCCTTTTCTGGGCACGACAGGACCTCCTCTGGGGGATCAAGGGGTATCTGCTGCGCGAGATCGATTACTGCCGGATACGAAGCGAGGCGGATTTGCCGCCTCGGTCGGGGGCGGGCGCGTGTCCGGCGGAGGTCGTAGGGGTTCCGGACTACAAGAATGTGCCCCGTTTTCCGAACGAGGGGGTGATCCTGACCTGTTACCGTATGGTGGGCTTCGGCAACCGGCTGTGCGTGTGTTCGGAGAAGGGCCTGGCGAAGCCGAAGGCCATCACCGAGATCATCAAATCTCGTACGATACGGGGCAGGCTCGAGACTCTGCAGAAGAGCGTCCTGAATACCAGCCTGCGCAGGCATTTCCTCAAGGCGGGGAACATTCGCCTGGCAGAAGATGCATTTCTGCTGACGGAGGATGACAGGCCCTTGCCTTCGAGGGGGAAGATGGGCCTTCTCGCCGGTTGCGCGTTTCTTTGTTGCTTTTTTGCCTGGAGGCTCATCAAACCATAAGACGCGTTTGCCGATGCGGGAGGGAGATCGCCGATGCAGCAGGGAGATTGCCGGCTCGCCTCCGGCTCCTCGCAATGACCGCATAATAGGGGAGATTGCCACGTCGCCATCGGCTCCTCGCAATGTCCGGGCAATGGAGGCAGGCGTGGGTTGCACAACCCTAGGGACATTGCGAGCGAAGCGAAGCAATCTCCCAGCCTCGTACGGCACCTGGAGATTGCTTCGGTCTCTGTAGCGCCCTTGCAATGCTCGGAGGGGGCCAGGGCGCGCGACGCCGACGGGGGCGGGTTCGTGCAGTGAGGCCTAAGGGCTTTGATGGCAAATGATCTACCAATAGGGTAGGATATGAAAGAAGAAACCATTACTTTCCGACGAGGAGGAACAACACGATGAGAGAGCAGGTTGAGAAGTCACTTCAGAAGATTCGGCCCATGCTGCAGGCGGACGGCGGCGATGTGGAACTCGTGGACGTGGTGGACGGCATTGTGAAGCTTCGCCTCCAGGGGGCCTGCGCGGGGTGTCCCGGCGCGCAAATGACCCTGAAAATGGGCGTGGAACGACAGTTGAAACAGGACATTCCAGAGGTGAAGGCGGTGGAGGCGGTCTAGCGTGTGCGGCGGTGCCTCAGGCCTCTGCACTGGGAGATTGCCGCGTCGCCTCGGCTCCTCGCACTGTGCGCAAGTAGAGAAGATTGCCGCGGTGCCTTCGTCTCGTCGACATGTCGGCCCCGCAGGGGGGGCGTGGGTTGCGCAATCGTGGATATTGCGAGCGAAGCGAAGCAATCTCCAAGCCTGTTGTGGTACATGGAGATTGGTTCGGTCGCTTTCGCCTCCTTGCAATGTCGGCAAATGGAAGAGATTCCCGCGGCCGCGGGAATCCGCTGGCTCATTGCGCAGGGGGAATGCCTGCCTGTGCGGGCATGACGTCGTAACAAGGGAGGGGCTGCTGGCTTCCTGAGAACACCTTTAGAACCCTCAGTGGATCCGTGACAGGGGACATTCGAGGGTTTTTTTGTGGGGACGGCAGGCCGGTTCGTCGTTGACTCCCACTATATGTTGTAGTTAAATGGGAAGTAGGCACAAAATGAGTGATTCGGAGCGGCCTTGAAGCCACCCTCACCCTGACCCTCTCCCTCAAGGGAGAGGGGAGTCAAGGAGCGGGGAGATTGCTTCGGCCGCTGTCGCGCCCTCGCAATGTCCGCAGGATAGGGGAGATTGCAGCGTGGCTTGCGGCTTCCGGCAATGTTCGGACAATAGAGGCAGGCGTGGGTTGCGCGACCCATGGACATTGCGAGCGAAGCGAAGCAATCTCCATCGGCTGGGGTGGCACCTGGACATTGTTTCGGTCGCTGTCGCGCCCTTGCAATGTCCGTATCATGGAGGAGCAAGAACGTGGGGACGGTAAGTCGGCTGGACGAGACCCGGGGCAAGGGCCCTGAGGATGGGCAGGACCCGGGCGCCACGGGAAGCGGAGGCGCCCCTGCGGACAGTGGTCTGCCTGTTCGATTGAGCGGTAATGCCCTTCGGGTCCTTGAAAAGAGGTACCTCCGGAAGGATGACCAGGGCCGGCCCATCGAGACGCCCGAGGAGATGTTCCGGCGCGTGGCCCGTGCGGTTGCGCAGGCGGATCTCCTGTACGATGGGGACGCAGAGGTCCGGGAGACGGAAGAGCGCTTTTTCCAAGTAATGGCGAGCCTGGAGATGATGCCCAATTCGCCTACCTTGATGAACGCGGGCCGCGAACTGGGGCAGCTCTCCGCCTGTTTCGTCCTTCCGGTAGGTGATTCCATGGACAGCATCTTCGAGGCCGTCAAACACACGGCCCTGATCCACAAGAGCGGCGGCGGTACGGGCTTCTCCTTCTCCCGGGTGCGGCCCAAGAATGACCAGGTGCTCTCGACAAAGGGGGTTTCGAGCGGTCCCATATCCTTCATGACCGTCTTCGATGCCGCCACCGAGACGATCAAGCAGGGGGGAATGCGCAGAGGCGCCAACATGGGCGTCCTGGCCGTGGATCATCCGGATATCCTCGAGTTCATCAACTGCAAAGAGGAGGGGCACCGCCTGAACAATTTCAACATCTCCGTCGCCTTGACGGAGGCCTTCATGGAGGCCGTGGACGCGGACGAGAGCTACGATCTCGTCAACCCCAGGACCGGCGAGGTGACGGACCGGATACGGGCCGCCGAGGTCTTCGACCGGATCGTGGAGTCGGCCTGGCGGAACGGCGAGCCGGGAATCCTGTTCCTGGATCGTATCAACCGGGACAATCCGACCCCTCGCCTCGGCAGGATCGAGAGTACGAATCCCTGCGGAGAGCAGCCCCTGCTGCCCTTCGAGTCGTGCAACCTGGGTTCCTTGAACCTGGCTCGGGTGGTCGGGGAGGATGGGGGGATCGATTGGGAGAAGCTTGCGAAGAACGTGCGCCTGAGCGTGCATTTCCTGGACAATGTGATCGATGCGAATCGTTATCCCCTGGAGCAGATCGAGCGCATGTCGCGGGCCAATCGGAAGATCGGCCTGGGGGTGATGGGCTTTGCCGACCTCTTGATCCGTCTCGGGATCCCCTACGACTCCGACGAAGCGATCGAGCTCGCGGAAAAGATCATGGAGTTCGTTGCCCGAGAGGCGGTGGGTGCTTCAGAAGAACTGGCCGCGAGGCGCGGACCCTTTCCTAATTTCGGGCAGAGCGTTTTTGCGGAGCAGGGGCTTCCTCCTCGTAGAAATGCAACCACCACCACGATTGCGCCTACGGGAACGATCAGCCTGATCTCGGGCTGTTCCAGCGGTATCGAGCCCCTTTTTGCCGTCGCCTTTGTGCGTAACGTACTCGACAATGAGCGCTTGGTGGAGATTCACCCGTTCTTCGAGGAAATCGCCCGGAGGGAGGGCTTCTACTCGGAGGAACTGATCGAGAAGATCGTCGAGAGCGGCGGCGTCCAGGGCCTCGACGAAGTGCCGGAGCGCTGGAAAAGGGTGTTCGTAACCTCGCATGACATATCGCCGGAGTGGCACATCCGCATGCAGGCGGCCTTCCAGAAGTACACCGAGAATTCTGTTTCGAAGACGGTGAATTTTCCGTCTGAGGCCACCCGGGAGGATGTCAGGGAGGTCTTCCGGCTGGCTTTCAGGCTCGGGTGCAAGGGGGTTACCATCTATCGCGACGGGAGCCGGGAGAGGCAGGTGCTCCAGAAGGGGATCGATCGCGCCGCCGCCCCGGGCGCGCCCGAAATGGAACCGGAAGGCCCTTCCCGCCTCAAGCCGCGCCCCCGGCCCGAGTACATGCAGGGAATCACGAAACGTATGGATACGAGTTGCGGATCCCTGTATGTCACGATCAATTGGGATGAATCCGGGCGGCCCTTCGAAGTCTTCACTTCGATGGGAAAGGCGGGCGGCTGTGCGGCCAGCCAGTCGGAGGCGATCGGCAGGCTCGCTTCCCTGGCCCTGCGATCCGGGGTGGATCCGGAGCAGGTGGCCCGTCAACTCCGGGGCATAAGCTGTCACCTGCCGAGGGGGATCGGGAAAAAAAGGATTGCTTCCTGTGCGGATGCGGTGGCCCAGGCCCTGCAGTTCTTCCTCAGCGGCGGTCACCGGGCGCCGGGGATTTCCGGCGGGCCGGCGGGTCCCGACTCTGGGCCTGTGGATTGCGGGGTCGGGGACAGGGTCGAAAAAGACCTGGACACGCTCTTCCTTCGGGGCGCATGCCCGGAATGTCAGGGGCCCCTCGAAAGGGAGGGCGGCTGCTCGGTCTGTCGCAACTGCGGCTATTCGGATTGCCTGTAGTCGGCATGACGGCGCTTTGACGACACCCTCACCTTGACCCTCCTTCAAGGGAGTGTCGAAAGCGCATGATGTGCGTCATCCCTGCGAAGGCAGGGATCCCTGAGTACCTGGAACCACTGGATTCCTGCCTCCGCAGGAATGACGGAAAGCTGGACTCCCCATTTTTCGACATCCTCTCAAGGGAGAGGGCAGCCAAGTTGCCGGGAGATTGCTTCGGTCGCTGTCGCGCCCTCGCAATGTCCGCACGATAGAAGGCATCGTCGCGTCGGCTACGCTTCTCGCAATGACAGCACGATAGAGGAGATCGTCGCGTCGCCTGCGGCTTCTCGCAATGACCGGCCAATAGAGGCCGGCGTGGGTTGCGTACCCCAAGGACATTGCGAGCGAAGCGAAGCAATCTCCCCCGCCCCGCCGCGCCCCCCCCTGGAGCCGGGAGATTGCCACGTCGCCTGCGGTTCCTCGCAATGTCCCTATGATTGCGGACATTGGGAAGCAATCCCTCCCCCGTTTCGCACGGCACCTGGAGATTGCTCCGGTCGCTGTCGCGCCCTCGCAATGTCCGTTAATCTCGGTTATACTTTGGTGTGTAGAACACTGTCGGATTTAGATGGGGAGACTGCGCATTTCAGCTGTTTTAGACAGGGGGGACGCCTCCAGGGGATCGTCTCGCGGGATGTTTGTTTCCTTTGAGGGCATCGAAGGGTGCGGCAAGACGACCCAGATGGGACTCGCGGCAGAGAGGCTCGCGGGCGAAGGGTATCCGGTTGTCGTGACCCGGGAACCGGGTGGCACGGGTATCGGGGAGCAAGTCCGGTCGATCCTCTTGGCGCCGGAGTGCGGAAACATGGATCCCATGGCCGAACTCCTGCTGTACGAGGCCTGCAGGGCCCAGTTGATCGCGGAACGGATCCGGCCGGAGTTGGAGGCGGGGAGCCTGGTTCTTTGTGACCGGTACTTTGATGCCACAACGGCCTACCAGGGCTATGGCCGGGGGCTGGACCTGGATCTCATCGAGCGATTGAACGATGCGGCGGGGCACGGGATCGAGCCGGATCTGACGATTCTGCTGGACTGCCCGGTGGAGACGGGCTTCGAGAGGATCCGAAGCCGGTACCGGGACGGCTCCAGCCGGGGTGGCGGCGGGACGCCGGACCGTATGGAAACAGAGGACAGGGCCTTTCACGAGCGGATACGCCAGGGGTATCTTCGGCTGGCCGAGGAAAAGGGTCACCGGATTCGGGTGGTGGACGCCTCGGAAGGGGTCGAGGAGGTGTACGGGCAGATCATGGACTGTCTCCATCAGGCCCTGAAGGAACGGGAATAGCAATGCCTTTTGCAGACATCCTCGGGCAGGAGCGGGCCAAGCGTATCCTTGGAAGGGCCCTTGCAGAGAACAAGCTTCCCCATGCATACCTGTTTTACGGCGCAGAGGGCCTGGGCAGATTCAAGACGGCTCTTACCCTGGCGCAGGCCCTGATGTGCGAGCAAGGGGGGGGGGATGCCTGCGGAGCGTGTTCGGCCTGTACGAGGGTGGGCCGCGAGGGGCACCCGGACGTGATCGCTGTAAGGCCGGAATCCCGGGCAGGGACCAAGGAGTGGGTCGTCGACTTGAAGCTCGGCACGATACGAATCGAACAGGTCAGGGAGTTTCAGCGATGGATTGCCGTGAGGGCCTTTGAAGGGGGCTGGAAGGTGGGTATCTTCGAAGGGGCGGACAGGATGAACCAGGCCGCTTCGAACGCCCTGTTGAAAACCCTTGAGGAACCCCCGCCGGCGAGCCTGCTCATCCTGATCAGTCCGACACGGAGCCGGCTGTTGCCGACCATCGTCTCGCGGTGTCAACCGGTTCATTTCGTTCCCCTTCCCCGGGAGACGCTGGAGACATTCCTTGCGAAGCGGGGTGATTCCCCAAAGGAATTGCTGCCTCTGGTCTCGGCTCTTTCGGGGGGGCGCCCCGGGAAGGCGGTTCAGATGGACCTGGAGTGGGTCAGCGGGGTCCGACGGGAATGGATCGACCGTCTTCAGTCCTTCCTTATTTCAGGATGGGGGGGAGGGCTGGTGAGTTTTGCAGAAGATTTGTCCCGGTCGGACCGTTTATTGGATGTGCTGGATCTTTTTGAAGGCTGGTACAGGGATGTTCTGGTGTGTCGAGTCAGCGGTCCCGAGCGGGTCATGAACCGGGACTACATGGAGGAGATCAGTGCGGCCGCCCGGGAACAGGATCCGATGGGAACGATTTCCCGGATCGATTCGATTCGCCGGGCGAGAAGAGAGATCCTGGGAGCGTATAACCTGAACAAACAGATGGTGATGGAGTGCCTGCTCCTCACGCTGAGCGGAAGTGACGCTTAGACAGTGCCTCCGTGGATATGTGAAAATGGAAAATGGGGTGTACCATGGCGAACATTGCGAGCGGAGCCGGGAGATTGCCACGTCGCCTTCGGCTCCTCGCAATGTCCCTCGGACAAAGGACATTGCGAACGGAGCGAAGCAATTTCCCGCGCCCAGGGGCGTTTGCCACAGCCAAGGACATTGCGAGCGGAGCGAAGCAATCTCCCGGCTCCCTGTGGCGTGGGGAGGGCAAAGGGGCTGACCCTTGCTCCCCGCCCCTGGTGGGGCCTTTTCGATTGAATAGGAGCCTCAATGAGCAAGAAAGATGAGTCGACTTCCTCAGACCCTTCGGTCTATGAAATCGTGAATCTTCGGTTTCTGGATTCCCCGAACACCTGCCAGTACAACCGAAACCAGCTCAACTTGAGAAGCGGGGATCTGGTCGTGGCCGAGACCGATCGCGGGGACGGCGTAGCCACGGTTGTCATGGAAGCGGTTGAGCCCTGCTGCAACGTATCGCCGAATTCCCTAAAAAGGGTCTTGCGGAAGGCGACCCCGAAAGACCTGGAGCGGGAGCGGGAGCGCAAGTCCCTGGAACGGAAGGCCTACCAGCTCTGCGTCGAGAAGGCGAACGGGTTCAAGCTGGAGATGAGCCTGGTCGCGGTTCAGTATTTCTATGATCGAAGCAAGGCGATCTTCTATTTCACCGCGGATGGAAGGATCGATTTCAGAGAACTGGTCAAAACCCTCGCCAAATTGCTCAACACCCGTATTGAGATGCGGCAGATCGGGGTGAGGGACAAGGCCCGGCTCGTGGGCGGTATCGGCTGCTGCGGCAGGCAGCTTTGCTGTCAGAGCTTCCTCAAGGATTTCGAGCCTGTCTCCGTCCGGATGGCCAAGGATCAGCATCTCCCGTTGAACCCTTCGAAGATTTCCGGCGTTTGCGGCCGTCTGATGTGCTGCCTGACCTTCGAGCATGCGACGTACAAAAAAATGAGCAAGGCCCTGCCACGGTGCGGCAAGAAGGTACGGGTTGGATCGGAGATGGGCAAGGTGACCCGTCAAAACCCCTTGGAGGAGACGGTCGTGGTCCAGATGGAGGACGGCAAGGAGGTGGAGGTGGGGTTGCGTGATCTCAAGAAGGGCTGAAACGGAAAATGACAGGCCTCCAAACGATGTTCGTTGATTCCCATGCCCACCTGGATGCGAAGGCATTCGATTCCGATCGGCGCGAGATGATCGAGCGGGCATGGGATGCAGGCCTCGGCGCCGTGATTACAGTGGGTGTGGGCGAGACCCTCTCCGAGATCGAGGGGGCCGTGGCCCTGGCGGAGGCGGATGAGCGAATTTTCGCCACGGTAGGCATCCATCCCCATGACGCCGGCGGGATCCGGCCGGACTGGTACGGGCGGATCGAGGAACTGGCCCGCCGCCCGAAGGTGGTCGGGATCGGGGAAACCGGGCTCGACTACCACTACATGCACTCGCCCAAGGAAACGCAACGGGATGCCTTTGAGCGGTTTCTCCGTATGGGACGCGAAACGGGCCTTCCGGTGGTCATTCACACCCGGGAGGCGGATGACGACACGGTTGCTATACTGCGCGAGGCTCGGGCGGAAGCCGGAAGGCCCCTCTGCGGGGTCGTCCACTGCTTTTCGGGCGACTATTCCCTGGCAAGGCAGGCGCTGGACCTGGGCCTGTACCTCTCCTTTACCGGTGTGATTACCTTCCCCAGGGCGGAGGCCCTGCGGGAGGTCCTGAAGAAGATTCCTATCGAAAGGGTTTTTCTGGAGACCGACTGCCCCTATCTCTCCCCGGTGCCGTTTCGTGGAAAGCGGAACGAGCCGGCCCGCGTGATTCAGGTGGCACGGACCGTAGCCGAGGTTCTCGGCCGGCCGATCGAAGAAGTCGCCAGGATAACGACCGAGAATGCGGTACGCCTCTTCCGCCTGCCGGGCGAGTTGCTGGCAGGGGTGTCTGTTCGGCACCCCGTCACTTCATGACAACCAGAGGGACCTGGAGACGTTGATCCATGGAAGGGATCCTGGGGATTGTCGATCTTGACAGGCATAGGCCCGTCCAAGAGGAAGAGATCCGCCGGATGGCGGTCTTTCTTGACGGAGGGGTGGGAAGAAGTCCGGCGCTGTTTGTGAAGGATGCTTTCGGCCTCGGAATCAAGCGATATTGTCACAACCCCCGGGTCCAGAAATCCAGAGTGGGCGTCAACGATCAGGGTTCGATCTACGCCGTTCTCCATGGAGAGATCTACAACTGCGATGCGCTGAAGAAGGCCCTGCCCGGGAAGACAGCCCCTGACGAGGACAGTGACGTAGACCTGCTGGTTCGGCTTTATGAGAAGCACGGCGAAGCCCTGGCAGAATCAATCAACGGCCTCTTTTCGGCTGCCCTGTGGGATCTGCGGAACAGGAAATTGCTCCTGCTGAACGACAGGTTCGGCCTCGCCCATCAGGTCTATTGGATGCGCCGCGGTTGCCGCTTTTCCTTCGCCACTTCCTTGCGGTCTCTGATGACCCTCCCTGATTTCGTGCGGGAGATCGACCACGAGGCCTTGAATCTCTTCCTGAAGTACTCCTATATTCCATCGCCCCGGACGATCTTCAAGGGCGTCGAGAAGTTGTCGCCGGGCGAGATGATCGTGTTCTCCCAGGAAGGTGTGAGGCGGAACAGACACCAGGGGTTCCCGATCCCGGAGGACAAGGTAGGCGACGAGCAATGGGCGGCAGGCACCTATTCGGACCTTCTGGAAAGGTCCATCGCGGCAAGGATGGAGTCCGACCGGGACGTGGGCGTTTTTCTGAGCGGGGGGCTGGATACGAGTACGAATGTGGCGCTTGCGGCCCGCGTTTCGGACAGAAGGATCAAGACCTTTACGATCGGGTTCGATGACCCGGCCTTTGATGAGCGGCCGGCCGCGGAAATCGTCGCCAGACACTTCAACACCGAGCATTTCGAGTACGTCATTACGGGCCGCGAGATCGATGATCTGCCCGCCCTGGTCTGGAACATGGAAGAGCCCTACTTCGAGCTCGGCCTGTTTCTCACCTACCTTGGGCTGAAGTCGGCAAAAGAAGAGGTGGACGTTGTCATCGGCGGCGATGGGGCGGACCAGCTCTTTGGAACCGGTGGATTCGCCAAGACCCTGCCCACAACCCTGAGGTATCTTCTCGACAGGATGCACCTGCGCGGACTCTCCCAATCGGTCACCCGTGCGATGAGAGGCGATCTGTTCTACAACCGGGACAATGTGCTGTTTAAAACGAGGTTGCTTCTCTGCCGGGTCAATGATTTGAACGACTGGTTCTTTTACGGGTACGACGCCCGCGAGTTGTCGGATCTCTATCGCGACGAGACGCTGAGCCGTGTTCCGAAGATCATCGACAACCGTCTTCGTTTGCCGGCCCCCGGCTATGATGAAATGTACGACTTCGTCCTCGTGAATCAGGATCTGCTCCACTATGCCAATGAGAATGTGATGGTCAAGTCGGGCCGGATGGCGAATTTTCTCGGCATGACGATCAGGGAAAGCTTCCTCGACAAGGAGGTCGTCGATTTCCTGCTCTCTCTCGAGCGCCGGCTGAAAAGGAAGGGTTCGATCACCGATCTGTTGCGAGGCACATCCCAGGCCAAGTATCTTCACCGTGTGGCCGTTGCCAAGCTGCTGCCGAGTGAGATCATGAACAAGCCGAAGCAGGGCGGATTCGTTCCTCTTCGCGTGTTCATGAGCGATCCGTCGCTGCGCAAGAGGATCTACGATCATCTGCTGAACTCCACGCTGATGAAGTCTCTTTTCAGGATGGACTACCTGAAATCCCTGTTCGATGCCTACGAGAAGGCGGAGGCCCGCCCTGCCTACTGGTACAATTACTACAGCTCGAAGGTGAACCGTATCATGTTCCTGCTCGTCTTCGATCTGTGGCACAGGCAGTTCGTCGAGAACGATGCCTTGACCGCGCCGGCGCCCCGCCTGAAGGACTACCTCTAACAGCCGCCGGGCGACCGGCGTGCCCCTGCAAAGGGGTACGATGTTGTAACTGCGTCAAATCTGAATCGCAGGCGTGGTACACGCACCGAGAGAGGCGAAGGCCGCCCTTTCGGGTCGGCTCGGTCTTTCTTCTTTGCATCCAGGGGGTTAGTGGATTCGCCATCGCGGGGACGGCGCGATGGCGAACGTGGCATGCTCTTTGCTGGTTTGTTGCGTCTGACTTGTCTTCATGAAAACTGCGGTGGGGATCTGTACATCCTTAAAAATTTCATCGTCTGCGTCTCGATGCCGCCAGGGGGTCATACCATGTCTCGATTCTTTCGTTCGTTCGTATCCGGGAAGCCTTTTCGTGAGATCTTTTCTCCGGCCTCGCTGTTCGGGATTGTGGCCGTTGCGCTGTTGTTCTTCTGCCCCGTGGAGGCCATTTCCTCGGTAGACATCACCCTGGCTTGGGATGCCAACACCGAACCGGACCTCGCCGGGTACAGGATCTTCGTGCGGGCGGAGGGGGAATCCTACGACTACAGTCAGCCCGACTGGGAGGGGACCGAAACCACCTGTACGATCACCGGCCTTGCCGATGGAGCGAACTACTATTTTGTGGCCAGGGCTTTCGATACATCAAACAACGAGAGCGGCGACTCCAACGAGGTTTTGTACGAGGCCCCGGCTCCCAATGAGCCGCCTACAGCGGATGCGGGCCCGGACCGGACGGTGGGCGAGGGAGAGACGGTTACGCTGGACGGATCGAACTCATCGGATGCCGATGGGACTATTGCCTCTTACGCCTGGACCCAGACAGGGGGAACGAGCGTGACCCTGTCGGGGGCGGCATCGGCGACGCCCTCGTTTACCGCGCCCCTTGTGGACGCAAGCGGTGAGGCCCTCACCTTTGAACTGACCGTCACGGACGACGGCGGCCTGACCGCTTCCGACACGGTCATTGTCAATGTCTCGAACGTGAACCAGGCGCCCACGGCCGATGCGGGGCCTGATCAGACGGTGGGCGAGGGAGAGACGGCCACGCTGGACGGATCGAACTCATCGGATGCCGACGGGAGTATTGCCTCTTACGCCTGGACCCAGACAGGGGGTGTCGCCGTCTCGCTCTCGAACGCCACCACGGCCCAGCCGACCTTCACGGCCCCGGATGTCGGGCCGGGAGGGGCGTCTTTGACCTTCCAACTGACCGTGACGGACAACGAAGGGCTCCAGGCCACGGATTCCTGTATCGTGAACGTCTCCTGGGTCAACTTTGCGCCTACGGCGGATGCGGGCCCCGACCAGACGGTGAACGAGGGCGCCCCGGTCGTCCTGGACGGGACGGGTTCGAGCGACCCGGATGACGGGATTTCCACATACCTCTGGAGCCAGACCGCGGGTACATCCGTTACCCTTTCCGATCCGACTTCGGCGACCCCTCAGTTTACAGCCCCTTATGTTGGAATGGCCGGGGAGGCGCTGAGGTTTCAGCTCACCGTTTCGGACGGCGGGGGCTTGTCGGCCACGGATACCGTGATCATCAATGTTTCGGACGTGAATCAGGCCCCGAGCGCGGATGCGGGCCCGGACCAGACCGTGCTGGAGGGAACGGGGGTTTCCTTGACGGGTGCCGGCTCATCGGATACGGACGGCACGATCGTCTCCTACCTGTGGGCGCAGACGGATGGCCCGACAGTCTCGCTGTCCGATCCTTCCTCCCAGGCGCCGACCTTCACGGCCCCGGATGTCGGGCCGGGAGGGGCAATCCTGACCTTCCAGCTGACGGTTACGGATGACGGGGGACTTCAGTCCACCGACACCTGTGTGGTGAATGTCCTCTGGAAAGACGATGTTCCGCCGGCCCCGCCGGCAGGGATACATGTGTCTGTCGTCCAGTGATGCCCGGGGCGGTTTGCCCGGAATCAGGACGGAAACGGACAGAAGGCGGCTCCCGAAGGGGCCGCCTTCTGTCCGTTTTGAGGCCGGAGATTGCTTCGCTTCGCTCGCAATGTCCTTGGTTGTGGCGATTTCTCTGTCATTCCTGCGGAGGCAGGAATCCCGTGGGTGCAGTGAGGGTGGGAGATTGCTTCGCTGCGCTGTGAGAATAGGGTATATTGGGGC
>WFRX01000259.1 GCA_015486285.1 bacterium | reverse complement strand
TCCGCCCCCCCAGACGCTTCATCCGCACCGGCAGGATCTTCTCGCAGAGGCACTCGAAAACCCTGCGGATTTCCGCCGGATCTTCAATCGCCAGGGATGCATCCCCCGCCTCCGCCTCCTCCCCTTCGGCCCCCGAGCCCGGGGCCGACCGCAACCCCTCTTCCGTCAAAAGGGCACGCAGCCTTTCCTCCACGCTCGGCGGGACCTCCTCGAAAGCAACTCCCACACCGGCCGATCGCGGGTCCGCCTCAACCGGGAGGATCTCCTTGCTCCCTTCCCGGCGGTGGACCACCCGCCCACGAAGGACCATCAGCTCCTCTGCGCCAGGACCCGGCAGCTGGATCTTCAGGTCTTCTCCCGGATCAGGCGGGCAGCGGGTAGCCAGGAAGAGCCCTCCCCCGCCGATATCCTCGCTCATGCCCCAAAAAAACCGTCGCCCTTCTTGGAACACCACAGGCACCCTCAGCCTTCGTCGAGGGCGAATTCGCTTTTCCGGCTTTATACCAGGCATTACGGTCTTGTCTTCTCTAGATGAGAATTTCAGCATGAACACAAAGTTAGGAGTGAAACATGATCCAATACTTTATGTTCTATCGCGATTATCCGACTTTTGCAGGGCATGTCAAGTCCTTTTTATTATTTTTTGTCTTTGGATCCAATAAACAAACAGCCTGCCTTGCCCTGTTGCTCGTGCTCAAGAATGCCCGAAGGCCCCCTCAAGAAAACGGCTGGTTTGTGCCGATAAACTGTTTGAACTCCAATGGGAAGTTTCGGAATGGACCCACTGAAACTGCTGCTTCTGGACAATGATCCGGATACGCTCCATTTCCTGGAAAATCAATTTCGCCGGAAAAACGACGAGATCCACATATGCGAGAACCCGTCCGGCCTTGTGCACTTTTTTGGGAAGGACCTGCCGGACGTCGTGATCCTGGCGGCCGAGTGGACAGACAACACCACGGAGATACTCGACCTCCTCAAGAAGGAATGGGAAGATCTGCCGGTCATCTTCGTGAGTCGGCACGGTTCCGTCCCGGACGTAGTACAGGCAATGAAAAAAGGGGCGAGAGACTACTTCCTGAAGCCTCTGGACGAAACCGGTATCGAGAAGTCGGTTCTCCAGGCCGCCAAGGATTCGAGACTGCTTCGCAAGGTGAACCAGCTCCAGGAACTCCACGAACGGAGAGGGCAATTCGACGGCCTCATCGGGGTGAGCTACACGATGCAGCGGATCTACCGCATGATCGAATCCGTGGCCCGGGGCGATGCAACCGTGATGGTCACCGGCGAGAGCGGTGTGGGCAAAGAGCTGGTGGCCCAGGCGGTCCACCGGCGAAGCCTGAGGCGCAAGAACCCTTTCGTCGCGGTGAACTGCGCAAACATCCCGGCCAGCCTCCTGGAAAGCGAACTTTTCGGCCATGAACGGGGCGCCTTCACGGGCGCGGACCGGCGCAGAATCGGCTGCTGCGAGGCGGCTCACACGGGCACCCTCTTCCTGGATGAGATCTGTGAAATGTGCCCCGAACTCCAGGTCAAGCTCCTCCGGTTCCTGGAAGAGAGGAAGCTGCGGCCCCTGGGCGGAAATCGCCTCGTGGAGGTGGATTGCCGGGTGATCTGCGCCACCAACCGCGACCCCCTGGTCGAGATCAGAGAAGGCAGACTCCGGGAAGACCTGTACTACCGCATCGCGGTCATCCCCCTGGAGGTCCCCCCCCTCCGGGAGAGGAAGGACGACATCCCGATCCTGGCCATGAAATTTCTCGAGGACTTCTCGACCAAGTATGAAAAATATTTCTATGACTTCTCCGCCGACGCGATGGAAAGGCTGATGGAATACGGGTGGCCCGGCAACGTGCGGGAGTTGAAAAACACGATCGAGCAAATCGTCGCCTTGAACACAGGCTCCCAAGTGCTCCAGCGGTTTCTCCCGGATCGGCTGCGTGATGCAACGCCGAGACCGAAGGTCCAGTACATCGCCTCGGAAGACGACGGCGGAAACGGCGTCCGCAAGATCCTCAGGCTCCATGAGCTTGAGAAACAGGCCATCCTGCAGGCCCTCAAGATCTGCCACGGAAACATCGGGGAGGCCTCCCGCAAGCTGGGCCTGGGCCAGGCCACCCTGTACCGGAAGATCAAGAAATACGGCCTGAGAGAATAGGCCGGGCCGCCTTTCTTTCCCGCCGGTTCACCCGCCCGTCCGGGAACTCTTCAGCACCCTCCCTGTCAAATAAAATATTGTATCGTCACCGCCTGGAAGGTGCGGACCTTCTCCTGTCCGCACGAAAGGAAGCAATGACGCATCGGTCCCAGCCATGCAAATGTGCAAAAGGTTCCCGGTTTGCGCTGCAGTTTTCCCCTCCCCCCACGGCAACACCTTGTCCTTTCTCCGGAAGGTCCATAGAATACATACCCTTGTGAAACAGAACCCACTCGATAGGGAGGTCCTGAGGCGATGAAGACCCAAGTGCAAGAGGTAACGGACCAGGTCAAAGAGATGGAGCCTATGGTCCAGGACGTCTTTTCCGAGATCGGAAAGGTGATCGTCGGACAGCGCCGGATGCTCGAGAGGCTGCTGATCGGAATCCTGGCCGACGGCCACATCTTGCTGGAGGGGGTTCCGGGGCTTGCGAAAACCACGGCCGTCAAGTGTCTGGCCCAGACGATCCATACCCGGTTTCAGCGAATCCAGTTCACACCGGACCTCCTCCCCGCCGATCTCGTCGGCACCCAGATCTATCGGCCCCGGGAGGGGGACTTCGTCGTGAAGAAGGGGCCGATTCACGCCAACATCATCCTCGCCGATGAAATCAACCGCGCCCCGGCCAAGGTCCAGAGCGCCCTCCTGGAGGCGATGCAGGAAAAACAGGTAACCATCGGAGAGGTGACCTTTCGGCTGGAAGAGCCTTTCATGGTCCTGGCGACGCAGAACCCGATCGAACAGGAAGGAACCTATCCGCTTCCCGAGGCCCAGGTGGACCGGTTCATGCTCAAGCTGGTCGTCACCTACCCGAGCCGGGAAGAAGAACTCGCCATCATGAACCAGCAGGCCCGGCGGGAAAAACCGGAAGTGAAGCCGGTCCTGAGCCCCGCGGATATCCTGAAGGCACGGGAGATCGCGGACAGGATCTATGTGGACGAGAAGATTCAGGGCTACATCGTGGACATCGTGCTGGCCACCCGCGACCCCAAGGCCTTTGGCCTGGACATGGGAAACCTGATTCAGTACGGGGCCTCCCCTCGGGCCTCCATCTATCTCAATCAAGCGGCGAAGGCATATGCCTTTCTTCAGGGCCGGGGCTATGTCACGCCCCAGGACGTCAAGACCATCGGCCCGGATGTTCTGCGCCACCGCATCCTCCTCTCTTACGAGGCGGAAGCGGAAGATGTGACGCCGGACGATGCGGTTGCCAGGCTGTTCGAACACATCGAGGTCCCCTAGACATGATTCCCGAGGAGATTCTCAGACAAGTCCACCTGATTCACTTCCGAACCAAGCATCTTGTCAATGACATCATTGCCGGCCAGTACGAAAGCGCCTTCCGCGGCAGGGGCATGGAGTTCGAAGAGGTGCGCGAGTACCAGCCCGGGGACGATGTCCGCACGATCGACTGGAACGTCACCGCCCGCATGGGCAGGCCCTACATAAAGCTCTTCCGGGAAGAGAGAGAGCTGGTCGTCATGCTCCTCGTCGACATCAGCGCATCCGGTCAGTTCGGCACCGTGAAGAAGATGAAGAAAGAGGTGGCCGCCGAGGTCGCCGCCCTGCTGGCCTACACGGCGATCCGAAACAACGACAAGGTGGGCCTGATCCTCTTCTCGGATCATGTGGAAAAATACGTTCCCCCGAAGAAGGCCAGGGGCCACGGCTGGCGGGTCATCCGGGAAATCCTCTCCTTCGAACCCCGGGGCCGTCTCACCGACATCGCTCAGGCCCTGGACTACCTCGGCCGGGTGGTTCGGAAGCGTTGCATCTGCTTTCTTCTCTCCGATTTCCTGGCCTCCGGTTTTGAGAAACCCCTGCGGCTTTCGAACAAGCGGCACGACGTCATTTCGGTGGTCATCTCCGATCCGCGGGAATTCGAACTCCCGCGGGTCGGATTCGTGGAACTGGAAGACGCGGAGACCGGCAGCGACCTGCTGATCGACACGAACGACCGCACCCTTCGCAAGGGCTACGAGGATATCCGCCGGCAAGAGACACGCGATCGCGAGAGGCTTTTTCGATCGATGGACCTGGATTTCGTGTCCCTGTCCACCCACATCCCTTACACAGAGCCGCTGCTGGCATTCTTCCGAAGGAGGGAAAGACGGCTGTGACACAAGAAAGGGCTTGCAAAAGGACGCTATCATGAAACCGGCAACCGGGCCACGGGGGACCGATCGGGCCCCGGACAAGAGACCGGCGTACGTGCGCAGAAACTTCTATCTCCTGTGTATATGCCTGGCTCTCCTCCTCCTGCTCGCGGCAATGACGGCCTACCGGCTTGTCGTCGACAACAGGGAGGCGCCAGGCGCGAAAAGGCGGGGGATCTACGGTGAAGACAGGCGGGAGCTGGCAGGCAAGCTCCTGAGCGCAGGCCTGAAGGGCAAGGCGATCGAGCAGTACGAACGCTACCTGTCGGAGACGGATCTCCCGGCGGACCGACGGGCCAGGATCGCGTACACGCTCGGCACGCTCTCCATGGACGAGGGAAACTACGAAGACGCCCTGTCCTGGCTCTACCAGGTCGAAATGCTCGATCCAAAAACGGAACTCGCTCCGGAGGTCGGCTCGAAGATCGTGGCCTGCCTGGAACGCCTCGGCCGGTCCGCCCAGGCCCAATACAGCCTCGAGGCCCGGAGCAGCCTGGACAAGGATCATGGCGATGAATTCAAGGGCAAGCAGGTCGTCGCAAAGATCGGGAAGGACGCCATCACCCTGAGCGAGCTGGACGAGGCGATCGAGGCGATGCCGGAATGGATGCGGCCCCCCGCCGGGGACCCCGCCAAGAAGGAGGCCTTTCTGGAGCAATACGTGGCCCAAGAGCTCCTTTACCGCAAGGCGAAGCGGCTCGAAATAGACAAAGACCCTTCGATTCGGAAGCAGGCGGAACGGGCCCTGCGGCAGTTGATGATTCAGAAGGTCCTCGAAGACGAACTCAAAGACAAGGTGAAGGTCTCCGAAGACGACGTAGAACTTTACTACCAGGCCCACCGCGACCGCTACAGGGAGAAGGAGGCCTTCCGGATACGGATGTTGAAGGTCGGGAAGAAGCAGCTCCCGGAGGTCCAACAGGCCCTGGCTGAGGGGAAGGATTTCTCCAGCGTTGCGCGGGCGTATTCGCTGGACGAGGCCACCCGGGCGCAGGGAGGCGAGGTGAAGGACTGGATCGAGGAAGGCCTGGACCCGACCGGCATGGGGGACGCAGACCGGCTCTGGAAGGCCCTGGCAAACCGACAGGTGGGCGACACCACCGATCCCATCGAGATGGATGGCGAGGTCTATTTGTTCCGGGTCATTTCGCATCGTCCGCCACGGGCATTCAGCCTGGAGGAGGCGAAAAGGCAGGTGGAGGCGGACCTCCGGCAGGAACGCGTTGCAAAGGCGACCCGGGCACTCATCCAGCAGGCCCTCCGGACGGCGGATGTGAAGCTCTTCCCGGAACGACTGCGCGAGAATACCAGCGAAAATGCGCCGGACGAGGCCTCGAAGAAATGAACCTGATGCGGTTCGCACCGCAAGCGTAAAGTGGATGCTTCGACGGAAGACGGACAATCGACACGGGATGGCCGAGAGATGCCGGTGAGGGGCAAGATGCGTAGTGTGTGTTCTGCAGACAGGGAAACCGCCAGGAGGGCCGCCTTTGTCCTGCTCGCCTGTTGCCTGCTCTTCGCCGGGTGCCATACCGGGAGCAACGACTCCACCCCCAAAGAAACCTCCGCCACCTCCACCCCGGTCGAACTCAAGGCCCAGGTGGATCCCGCGAAGGCGAAAATCGGGGAGCCGGTCACCTTCCGGATCACCTTGGAGGCCGCCCCGGGCATCTCCGTTTCGATCCCCGATGTGGGCCCGCGCATTCAGGGCCTTCGGATCGTGGATATAGGAAAGGAGGGCCCGAAGAAGCGCGAAGGCAGGATCTGGAGTCAGCGCTGGTACAAGCTGACGGCCGATCTGGCGGGGTCCTACGTGCTCCCGCCCGTCAGCGTCTCTTATACCGACCGGGCAGGCAAGGCCCATACGACCGAGACAAAGCAGATCTTTCTGGAGGTCCAATCCGTCCTCGACCAGGCGACCGACGCAAAGGACATCCGGGATCTGAAACCCCTGGAGAAGGCGAAGCTGGAGATTCCCAGGCGGTGGATCTTCCTATCGGCGGGGGGACTCCTCCTCCTCGCATTGCTCGTGGGCCTGTTTCTCTATTTCCGCAAAAAAAAGCAGGCGCGGCAAGCTCTTCGGACCCCGGAAGAGATCGCATGGGATGATCTCAAGGCCCTGGAGACGACCGGGCTCCTCGAGGAGGAACGATACAGGGAATACGTCTTCGGCCTGTCCCTGATCTTCCGGCGGTACCTGGAGGGGAAGTTTCATGTCCCGGCGGCGGAACGGACGACCGAGGAAATCCTGGCGAGCCTGCGAAACGCAAACCACATGGACAAGGCGTTGAAAGAGGCGGCCCGCCGCTTCCTGGAGGAAACCGACCCGATCAAGTACCGGGGGCTGGAACCCCGGGCGGAAGAGACAGAGGCGTGGCGCGGTCGCCTCGTCTCGTTCATGGAGCATGCAGCAGAGACGGAAGACGTCCGGGAGGCGGCCTGAACCATGTTCCGATTCGAAGATCCATGGCTTCTCCTTGTCGGCCTTGTTCTGGTCCCTGTTTGCTATCGCTACTGGAAGAAAGGCGGTACGGCGCGCATCCGCTTTTCCAGCCTCGCACCTTTTCGCGGGATTCCCCCTTCCCTGTCGGCCCAGCTTCGACACAGCCTCCTCGTCCTCCGATGCGTGGGAATCGGGCTCTGCGTCATCGCGCTGGCGCGCCCCCAGGCCGGCGAGAAAGAGACCGAGGTCCTCACAGAGGGAATCGATATCATGCTCTGCCTGGACACCTCGGGAAGCATGCGGGCCCTCGACTTCGAGCGGAACGGCCGGAGGACGGATCGCCTGGACGTAGTCAAACAGGTGGTGGAGGCATTCATCAAGAAGCGGAGAAACGACCGGATCGGGATGGTTGTCTTCGGAGACCAGGCCTTCACCCAGTGCCCGCTCACCATGGATTACGGTGTTCTGCTGAGTTTCCTGGACCGGATCAAGATCGGGATGGCGGGGGATTCCACCGCCCTCGGCTCCGCGCTGGCCACCGCCGTCAAGAGGCTCGAGAAGGTCCCGGGCAAGAGCAAGGTGGTCATCCTCGTAACGGACGGGCGGAACAACGCGGGCAGGATTTCTCCGGAGAGGGCTGCCGAAATCGCGAAGACCTTCAAGGTCAAGGTCTACACGATCGGGGTCGGCGTGGAGGGCGAATCCCCCTTCCTGATGGAGACCCTCTTCGGTAAACGATATGTCTACCAGAAGGTGGATCTCGACGAAGAGACCCTCAAGCATATCGCGGAGGTGACGGGGGGGGCCTATTTCCGCGCTCAGAATACGGCCAGCCTGGAAAAGATATACGAGCAGATCGACCGGATGGAGCGATCCAAGGCGAAGGTCAAGGAATACATGGAATACCAAGAACTCTTTCCCCGGTTCGCCTTTCCGGGCCTCCTGCTCATCCTGGCCGGGTTCGTCCTGGAAAACACCTTCTTCAGAAAGATTCCCTAGTGGATTTTTGTGCAAACATACCTGTGTTCCAGCCGGGTCCGCCTGTTCCGTGCCGTGCCGGGTTCCGTCTCCGATTTGCTTGGGCTCCGTCTCTCCCTCCCCCTACAAAGTCGCCCTGCACAAATCTCCGACGGAACCCGGCACGGCACCGAATACATCACGCTCTGCCCGGGCACACAGCAACGGTCGATCGTTGGTCCACCCGTATCATGTCCTGAAGCGTAAACAGACGAAAGGGAATCATACAGGAAATCCTCTGATGAATTTTGCGGCGCTCCAATATCTCTATCTTCTGTGGATTCTTCCGGCCATGGTGCTGCTGGCCGTCTATTCATTCCGGAAGAAGGATCAGCTTCTCCGCCTGTTCGCCGACTCCGGACTCTGGGACCGGCTCATGCCCGATGTGCGGCGCAAGAGGCAGGTGGCCAAGTTCCTCATGATGCTCGCGGGCGTGGCCTTCCTGCTCACCGCCTTTCTCCGGCCCAGGTGGGGATACCACTGGGAGGAGATCAAGCGCAAGGGGGTCGATATCATCGTTGCCGTCGACGTCTCTGAAAGCATGCTCGCCGAGGATATCAAGCCCAACCGCCTGGAGCGTGCGAAACGGGAAATCACGGACCTGGTCAATATGCTCAAGGGAGACCGGGTGGGACTGGTCGCCTTCGCAGGGGCCGCCTTCCTGGAGTGCCCTTTGACGCTCGACTATGGCGCCTTCAAGATCTTCCTCGATTACCTCGACACGGATCTCATCCCGGTGCCGGGAACAGCGATCGGGGAGGCGATTCAGACATCGATCCGCGCCTTCTCGACCGACCGGCGGGCATCCAAGGCCTTGATCCTGATCACCGATGGAGAGGACCACCCGGGCAGGGCGGAGAAGGCGGCGCAGGCGGCCAAGGAGAAGGGTATACGGATTTTCACGATCGGCATCGGCTCAGAGGAGGGGGCCCCCATCCCCCTGCCCGGGGGAAAAGGGGATTTCAAGAAGGACCGGAACGGACAGGTCGTGATGACCAAACTCCACGAAACCGCTTTGCAGAAGATCGCCCTGTCGACCGGGGGAAGCTACGTGCGATCCGTGAGTGGAGACATGGATCTCACCAAGATCTACGAAGAGGAGATACGCGGAAAGATGGAGGCGGGAGAACTCAAGAGTACGAAGAAGAGACGCTGGGAGGAACGGTTTCAGTGGTTTCTCTTCGCCGGCATTCTCCTGTTCGCCCTGGAGGCGATCTTTCCCGAGCGCAAGGGTCCGCCGACACCGAGGAAGGGGCGGGCCCGCTTCGCCTTCTGGAAAAAGGCCGCCTGGATTTCCCTCTTCGGCCTCGGGCTGCTATGCTCAGCCACGCGTCCGGCCGCGGCTGAATCGATCCACTCGAAGTTGAAGCGGGCGGAGGCCTCATATGAAAAGAAGGCCTACGACGAGGCCCTCAAGGATTTTCTCGATGCACAGGTAGAGCGACCCGATGACGTCCTTCTCAAGTACGACATCGGGAATACACAGTATCGGATGCGGGCATACGACAAGGCGGAAGAGTCCTTCCTCGGCGTGGCCAGCGCAGGAGACCCGAAGCTGCGGCAAAAGGCCTTGTACAACCTGGGAAACTGCGCGTACAGGCAAGGCAAGCTCGACGAGGCCGTGGCCTACTACAAGCAGGCCTTGGACCTGGACCCGAAGGACGAGGACGCAAGGTTCAACCTCGAATTCGTACGGGACGAGATCAAGCGCAGGCTGAACGAAGCCAAGGAGCGGGAGAAGAAAGAACAGCACAAGAAGCAACAGGAGAAGAAACAACAAGGTCAGGCCGGCCAGAATCCCCAATCCCAGCAGGCCCAATCGAAAGCAGGCGATAAGAAGCAAGAGGGCGCCGGCGAAGGCCGGCGGAACCAGGCACAGCAGCAGGCCCCTGAGAAGAAACCGTCCCGGGAGGGCGGCCGGGGCAAGCAGGAGCAGGCCCGGTCCGGCAAGGGTCAACAAGCCGGGGCGGCCCGCGAGATGACCCAGGAAGAGGCCGAGCGCTGGTTGAATACACTCGACGAAGAGCAGAAGGAAATGGCACGGAAACAGGTCCGTGAGTCCCTGGGCGGGCGCCGGTACATGCCAGAGAAGGACTGGTAACCTCGTATGCGTCGACCGATCTCAGAAACAGCCGATGCTCTCCCGACACGATGCTGTCGCCGGAGGAGGACTTTCATCCTCGTTTCCTTCTTGTGGATCTGCCTCCTCCTTACCGGACCGGCGAAGGCCTCCGGGGCCCTGGAAATCCGGGCCTGGGTGGACAAGACGGAAGCCACCCTCGAGGACCAGATCTTTCTGACCGTCTCCGTCTCCGGTCAAAGGCGTCTCCCCGACGACCTGGAATTGCCCCCCCTGCCTGACTTCTCCATAACGGAGGGCGGCACATCCTCGCGAACCGAGATCATAAACGGAACGATCCGCACATCTGTCGAGGCCACCTACATCCTCACGCCCCGGCACCTGGGTATCTTCACGATCGGGCCGGTCCGCCTGAAGCATAAGGGGCGCACTTACGAGAGCCGACCGCTGACCGTCAAGATCCTCCCCGCCGCCTCTCCGACGGCGGCGCACCCCAAGGCCTTTGTGACACAGCAGGTGGACCTGAAGAATCCCTTTGTCCACCAGCAGATCGTTTACACCTTCCGTTTCTTTCGAAGGGTTCAGTCGGTGGAGGCCCAATGGGATCCTCCCTCGTTTCAGGGGTTCTGGGTCGAAGACCTGGGCAAGGAAAGGCAATACGAAAAGGTGCTCAACGGCCAGCGGTATGCGGTGACCGAACTCAAGAAGGCCCTCTATCCCCTTTCCGCCGGACCGGCGAAGATCGAAGAGTGTCGGCTCGCCTGTCAGCTGGTAGTCCCGCGACAAGGCGTTCCGCGCGGCATGGACAGCTTTTTCGGCAGCTCCTTCTTCGGCAGCCGGGTACAAACCATAACCAAGAATCTGCGCGGAGAGCCGATCTCCCTCAATATACGCCCGCTTCCCGAGGCGGGCCGGCCCGAAGGCTTCCAGGGCCTCGTCGGGTCCTTCGCTGTCCAGGCCGTGGTCGGCCAGGACCGGCTGCGGCTCGGCGACTCGACAACCCTGACGGTCACGGTCACGGGCATCGGCAACCTGAGGGATCTGGCTGCCCTGCTCCCCGAAACGATTCCCGGGTTCAAGGTCTACCCCGACAAGCCGAGCTTCCAGGCGGAGATACAGGGAGATACGCTGCGCGGCACAAAGGTGTTCAAGAAGGCCCTGGTTCCGTTGAAGGCGGGCCCCATGAAGATCCCCCCCCAGGAAGTGCCCTACTTCGACCCGGTCAAAGGCGCGTATCGGATCGCCAGGACGGCTCCTATCCCGCTCACCGTGGAAGGGAACGGCGAAAAAGAGCCTCTTCATCTCGTGACTTCCTCGGACCTCGCCGGTTCGAAGCGATCGATCAAGGTCCTCGGCAAAGACATCCTTCCGATCCACACCGGACTTGCCGGCGCCCGGAGCCAGATCCCATCGAAAACAAGCCTTTACGCGATCCTGGCCGGCGTGCTGCTTCCGCCTTGCATCTTCCTCGTTTGTTACGGGAAGAAGAGGAGGCGGGAGCGCCTCGAAACCGATCAGCATATCATCCGCAGAAAAGGGGCGCGCAAGAAGGCGAACCGCCTCCTCAAGGAAGCGAAAGGGGGGATCAGCCGGCCCGAAGACAAGGAGTACTTCGGCCGACTCGCCCGCAGCGTGAAGGGCCTGATCGGAGATAAATTGAATCTCAACGCCCTCGCCTATACACCGGAGGAGATCGAAGGGTGCCTGCTGGGGAGGCGCATCCCGGAAGAGGACGCCCGGGAGGCACGGAAGCTGCTCGAAGAACTCGAATACGACTTGTATGTATCCCAGGGGCTGGAAACGGGCGAGCGGGCGGCCCTGCACAGAAGGGCGAGACGGCTTTTGTCGCGGCTGGACAAACGCCTATGAGTTCAAAGGGAGGCCTGGAAACCATTGGCAACGGAAAATAGAAAAGAACGCCTTTTTCCGGTCTGGGCAATCCTTCTCCTGACGCTGTGCATTCCCCGGGCGGCCCAGGGCCAGGATGACATCCATACCCTCCTGTTCCGCGCGAACCAGGCCTACCTGGATGGCCGGTACGCGGAAGCGGCGGGCCTCTACCAGGCTATCGTAGACAAGGGCGATGCCAACGGACACGTCTTCTTCAACCTTGGGAACACCTGCATCCGGCTCGGAGAGGTGGGCAAGGCGATCCTGAACTACAGGAAGGCGGCCGTGCTCCTTCCCAGAGACGGGGATCTCAAGGCCAATCTCCAGTACGCCCGTTCGCTGACCCGGGATCGGATCGAAGGGGCATCGCCTCCCTTCTGGCACGCACTGGCGTTCTGGTACTTCGGAATGAATCTCAGGGAGCTGTTGATCACGTTCATCGTGTTCAACGCCCTTTTCTGGGCCTCCGCCCTTTTCAACCTCTACAGAAGCAGCGAGTGGACCAAATGGGGCCTTTGGCTCTCCCTGGTGCTGAGCGTTCTGCTCGGGATCTCGACGGCCTTGAAATACAGGGAGACCTTCCGGAACCCCGGCGGCGTCGTTCTGGTGGAAGAGGCACCGGTTCGCGCCGGATTCAGCCGCAATGACACGACCCTGTTCGTACTCCACGAAGGGGCCGAGTTCACGATCCTCGACCAAGAGATGGGCTGGTGGAAGATCGAACTCGCGGACGGGAAGAAGGGCTGGCTGCCCGCCAATGCGGGAGGCCGGGTTGCGTTACGACTCAGCCGATCGCCCGGTAGTAAGCAGGGGGCCCCGGATCAACGAGTTCCACCCGGCCTTCCTCAAGCAGCAGCTCCAGGTGAACCATGATCTCCGATATGGCGAGAAAACCGTCGTATTCCGGAACGAAATCAAACACTTCGTCGATGATGTGATACAGGGGACGCGACTGCCTTTTCAGGGCCTTCCAGATCCGCTCCATTCTTTCGCGATGGTGCCCCCGATAGCTCGAGATGAGTCCAGGCAAATCCTCGATAAACTCCCCGTGGCCCGGGAATACGTACCGTGCATCGACCTCCCTGATCTTTTCGAGCGACCGGATGTATTCCTTCAGGCTCTGATAATCCGGATTCCGCAGGATTTCTTTTCGTAACTCGAACAACGGGTTGGGAGTGATATGCTTGATAATGTGGTCTCCGCTGTAAAGGATCTTCCGCCTCGTCTCGTAGAGGCAGCAGGTGCCCGGGGTGTGGCCCGGCGTGTGGATCACCCGGAGTTCATAGTCTTCGCCCGCGAAGACATCGCCCTCCTCCATGGTTTCCACGTCAAGAACCGGATCGCAGAGCGAGGTAAACAGGGAGAAGCGTTCACTGATCTTCTCCACCTCTTCGGGAGGCATGTCCACCATGGCCATCAGCCGCTCGCCCGATTCGTTGAACATCGTCTCGCGGTACGTTTCGGCGGTCACATGCCGGGCGTCCTCGGCGTGGATGAAACACGGGACCGGACGGCCCAGTTCTTTACGGATCGTGGCAGCCAGGCCGAAATGATCGACGTGGCCATGGGTGAAAAGAATACGTTCAACCTCCCCCAGATCGCGCCCGCACTGTTCGAGCCGAGCCTTCAAGGTCTCAAAGGCCCCCGGAAACTTGGGCGCCGTATCGATCAGGGTGAAGGCCCGGGAACCCACGGCATAAGCATTGGCGGTAATCAGGTCCGCATAACCCGGCAGATCGATAGCAATTGCGCAAACATTATCCACTTCGGGGAAAGGTTCCAATTTGCTCGTCCTCTCGTGGGCCGATTCCAAAGGTGCGCCAAATTTCAGGGCCGTTTTGCGATTTTCTGCTGTAAGCGGCCGCCTGCCCGTCCACGAAGGGCTTCACGGCGGCAGATGGGAGAATAACGGGCCGAGTCCCTCATGTTACCGCGTGTGCGAAGGCGGCACAAGGAACCGGTGCGAGGGAAGGGGTTGCTTTTCGCTTGACGAATCTAGTATAGAATGAAATTCAATCCGGCAGGCGGCCGAACCTGGAAATTTGAAGCCGAACCGGCGCAGACGCTCAGTTTTTCATCCGGAAAATCCGATAAGAAGTGAAAATTCCCAAAGCGAATCAAGGCGTTCCATCTCTGCGATCCTGGAAACCGATCAACATGGCCCGACACGCGAGAAGCCTGCTTTGCTGGACCTTTGCATTCGGCATCGCGCTGGCAAGCTGTGCATCCCCAGCGCAGCGCTCACTACCCGCAGACACGGCCATGGGACCTCCCTCATCCTCCTCGGCCCCCCTCGAGGCGAGGACCCGTGTCGATACAACGCCTGATCAATGTCCCGCAGCACCCGCGCAACCGACCGCCGATGACGAGGTGGAGGAGGCGCAAGGGGTAAGCCTCCACCCGGAGATACAGGTTTCCCAGGAGGAGGCGGAAGATGTGACGTTCCTGTCCGAACTCCAGCAACCCGGATCCGCCCCCGAGCCCCCGGTCGTCGTGCCCGTCGTAAGCAACGAAAGGGTGGACACCTTCATCGAACTTTTCCAGGGCCCTCAGCGAAGATGGATGGAACGGGCCTTGAGCCGCTCCGGACGGTATGCCCAGAGGATGAAGGAGATCCTCCGCGAGGAGGGCCTTCCGGAGGATCTGGTCTATCTGGCCCTGGTGGAAAGCGGGTTCAGCCCTTACGCCTACTCGCGAGCACGGGCCATGGGCATCTGGCAGTTCATCCCCGGTACGGCACGGCGGTACGGACTCGTGATCAATTGGTGGATCGATGAACGGAGGGATATCGAGAAATCGACCCGTGCGGCCGCTCATTACCTGAAAAATCTGCACGACCTGTTCGATGACTGGTATCTGGCGGCCGCCGCCTATAATGCGGGAGAAGGCAAGCTCCAGCGGGCCATCCGGAAATATGACAGCACCTGTTTCTGGGATTTGTCCCGATACAGATATCTCCGCAAGGAAACCAGAAATTATGTTCCAAGGTTCCTGGCCGCGGTGACGATCGCGCAGCACCCGGCTCGATACGGATTCGAAAATATCGAATACGAGGCCCCCCTGCTTTACGAAACCGTCTCCGTCCCCGACGCCACGGACCTGGCGGTCATCGCCAAGGGATGCGGCAAGAGCCTCGCGCTGCTGAACAAGCTTAACCCCCAACTCCGGCGGGGGTGTACTCCCCCCGGTTACCCGGGCTACGAGGTAAAAATCCCTCTGGGCACCAGAGAGTCGTTCCTGGCCTACTACTCCCGGCTCGATCCTGCGAAACGGCTGACCTTCCGCCGACACCGCATCCGCAAGAACGAAACCTTGTCACACATCGCCCAGCATTACGGCATCTCCGTCAATTCCATTGTAGCGATGAACCGCCTGAAGAACCGGCACTCCATACGGGAAGGCAAGAGCCTGATCATTCCCCTGCCGGCCAGCTACAAGGTGGCCGCACGGAGACCGCGGCGCAGGAAACCCGCCAAGCTGCCGGACCTCTCCGGCCGGGGATACCGCAAGGTCGTTCACGTCGTGAAACCGGGAGATTCCCTGTGGCTGATCGGTCGGCGATACGGAGTCAGCATCGCCTCCCTCAGGAAGTGGAACCGGAAATCCCGCTCTTCCCGTATCCGGCCCGGCCAGAAGATCGTTGTCTGGCAGAAGGAGCCCACCGCGAAAAGCCCGCCACGGATGGCCCGTATACAACCCGCCGAAGGATCGGGAAAAATGATCTGGTATACGGTCAAATCGGGGGACAGCCTCTGGGATATCGCCCGGAAGTACGACGTGACCGTGGCACAACTCTCCCGCTGGAACAAGCTCGACATCCATCGGCCCATACGCCCCGGTCTCCGCCTCAGGATATACAGAAAAATCCAACTCAACGCCGAATTGCGTCACTTGCCTCACGGATCTGTTCCGGACTGACCCGACATGGATTACAGCAAGCTCAAGCCCATGATCGAAGAAACCAGCCCGTGGGTAAGAGACAGCGGCCTGTCGGCGGAGGTGCTGGAGGAAAGGCACGTCGTCCTTCGGCTCCCCAAGGACCGTCACTTGAACCGCGTGGGCAGTGTCTATGGGGGGTCGCTCTTCATGCTGATGGACAACGCCGGTGCGGCCCTGTTCGCCTGCACCTATCCCCTTGGCAGGTACATCCCGGTCAACAAGGCCATGGAGATCCGGTTCCTGAACATGGGCACCACGGACATCCTCTGCGAACTCGCCCTGTCCGAGAAGCGGGCGCAGGAGATGCTCCGAGCCATCGACGAGAAGGGCAAGGGAGAATGGGTGCTGGAGATGGATTGCCGCGACACCGAAGGGACCGTCGTCGCCGAGGCTACATGCCGGTACTTTGTGAAGAAGCTGGCGTGACCGGTTGCCGACAAGGGGCTGCGCGGGGTCAAGAAACGGGGGCTTCGTCCAGGTGGACTTCCAGGGCCTGCTTGAGAATCGAGGGGTCGATGTCTTCCACTACCCGCGCCTTCCCGATCGCCTCCAGCAGGACGAACCGGTTCCGGCCGCGGATGAATTTTTTGTCCCGCTTCATGGCCTCCCACACCCGCTCCGTAACGGCCCGCGGGACCTTCGTGGGCAGACCGATGCCCTCCAGGAGCAAACGAATGCGCTCATACTGGCGGACCGGAAGCATCTCCAGGAGAACCGACGTCCAGGCCGCACAGAGTGTGCCTACCGCCACCGCCTCCCCGTGGGTGTAGCGCGTGTAGCCGGTCGCCGCTTCCAGGGCATGTCCGAAGGTGTGGCCGAGATTCAGCAGGGTGCGGATTCCCCTCTCCTCCTTCTCGTCCCTGCCCACGATCTCCGCCTTGACCTCGCAGGAGGTCCGAACGATCTCCCCCAGCGTCCCTTCCTCGAGTGCCAGCACCCGGGGGAAATTCCCTTCCAGATAGGAAAAAAACGAGGCGTCCCGGATCAGGCCTATCTTGACGACCTCCACCAGGCCGGAACGGAGCTGTCTCGTGTCCAGGGTCTTGAGGGTTCGAAGATCCGCCACCACCAACCGGGGCTGGTAGAAGGCCCCGATGAGATTCTTGCCGCCGGGATGGTTTACGCCGGTCTTTCCGCCCACGCTGCTGTCAACCTGGGCGAGCAGGGTGGTGGGCACCTGTACGAAGGGAATCCCCCGCCGGTAGGAGGCGGCAACAAATCCCCCTATATCGCCCACGACACCGCCGCCGACATTCATCAGAAAAATACTTCGCGTCGCCCCGTCCTCCAGCGAAACCAGCCGATCGAGGGCGGTCCTCCACGTCGCCAGGTCCTTGCTCCCTTCACCGGGCTCCAGAATGAGCCTCTCGAGGATCCCGTACCCGGCCGCCGTCAGGCTGCGTTCCACGGCTCCCCCGTAAAGTCCCCAGACCGTCCTGTCGCTCAAAACGAAGGCTCCCCCCTCGATCGAACGTCGACGGAACAGGTCCCCCAGCCTTTCGAGGCAACCCCATTCGATCACGATCGGATAGCCACCCCCGTGGGGCAGTGACACATGGACGCTCTTCGCCTCGTCTTTCATCTTCCCTCGCCGAACCTTTGTCCGCCCTCAAGGCGGGTACCTTACCACAAACCGGCGGGATGCGTAAGGCCCCGGGGAAAGGGCTTCCACCCGGCTGCGCAGGACACAGGGTCAAGGCTCCGTCGCAGCCCCTCCGCCCTCTTGCCTTCAGCTATCGAGTGTGTTAGGAACCTTGGCGGGCCTGACAACCGCTTGCGTGCCTCGATCTCACGCAAGCATGCGACACGTAGAAACGGAAAATTCTCCGGGCACCGGGCGTGGGCACACCCCTATGGTACACTTGCAGGATCCACCGGCAAGACATCGGAGGTATTTCGGCCAATCCCTAGCCTCCTTGGCACTCCTTGCGACCATCCTGATCCTGGCCGCTCCCCTTGCCGCCCTTGAGTACGAAAAGGGCTTTTTCTCCGCCAGTCTCAACGGCGCCCTCGAGGTCGGCGGGGTAATCCCCTTCAATGGCGAAACAGCGCGTGAGGATCCGTCGGTCCTCATCCGCCTCGAGCCCCGGGCGGACTTTGGAGAGCACGTGGCCTTCTACGGCCTCTTCCGCGGAGGCTACGAGGGAAGCCAGCTTTCGGCGGCAAACGATGGCGTGCTGGTCCGATTCGACGAGGTCTACCCCAGCAAGGACCGATACGTGGAAATCGCCGAAGCCTACCTGAGCTTCACCTTTTCCGACTTGGATCTTCGAGTCGGGATTCAGAAGTTCGCCTGGGGAACGCTGGACCAGTTCAATCCCACGGACAACCTGAACCCCTGGGACCTTCGGCACCC
>WFRX01000258.1 GCA_015486285.1 bacterium | reverse complement strand
GCCCACCAAGGCGATCGCAGAGCCGCTTCGTGACATCCTGTTCAGGAACGGGAAGGGCATGCGGACGCAGCTCTTTTCTCTCATCCTCCAGGCCTTCGGCAAGGAAGCGGCAGAATACCGTGACTACATGCTCATTCCGGAGCTCAGCCATAACGGCACCCTGATCATCGACGATATCGAGGACGACAGCAGTCTTCGCAGAGGCAAGCCGTGCATTCACCACATCTACGGCATCGATGTGGCGATGAACGCAGGGAACGCCTTGTATTTTCTCTCGCTCTTGCCGCTGCTGAGGAGCCAGGAGGGGCTCTCCGATTCGACGCGCAGCAAGATCTTCGAAGTGTACGTGCAGGCGATGATCAATCTCCATTTCGGCCAGAGCATGGACATTGCCTGGCATCGCGGCTTCCTCGACCTGGAAGAGATCACCGAGGACAACTATCTGCAAATGTCAGGCCTCAAGACGGGGGCCCTCTTCCGGATGAGTGCCCAGATCGCGGGCGCCCTGGCAGGTGTGGACGACACCGTCCTCGAGGAACTCGGACAGTTCGCCTGTGCCATCGGCATCGCCTACCAGATCAAGGATGACGTCCTGGACATCGAAGGCGACCGGTTCGCGGCAGGCAAGGGAGGCCTTGGAAAGGATATCACCGAGGGAAAGGTGACGCTCATGGTCATTCACGCCCTGCGCTCCGCCCCGCCTGAAGACCGGAACCGGCTGAAGGAGATTCTCTCTCTGCACACCTCGGAACCGGCCGTTATCCGCGAAGCGATTGAAATTCTACAGCGTTGCGGGTCACCGGACTACGCCCTCGAAAAGGCCGAGGAGATCATCCAGGAGGCCTTCCGGAGGATCGATCCTCATCTGCCCTCCGGCGTCCTTCAGTCCGGGATCAAACAATTCACCTCATCCCTGCTGCAGAGAGAATTATAGACGTTTGCTGAGGACGGGAAATATTGACAACAATCCGGGGGAACCGATAGGATGCGGGTAAATTGACCGCACTCGAATCAGGGGGAAGTCCATGCGCTACCACCACGCGTCCGACCAGTGCAGGAATCTGTACCGTTTCATCCGGTTGGTTCTCGGCGAAGAGGTCTCCGACCGGGAGATTGCGCGGCGGTGGGGCATGGATGAGAAGAACCTCCGAGAGATGAAAAACGGGCTGCGGGTGGTTCCGAAGCTTTCCAGGCTGGAGGATCTGGGCGAGGTGCTCGGGATCCACAAGTACTATGTCCTCGAAGTCGCCTCGGGGGCCCCGGCCGAGCAGGTATACCGGGTCCTCAAGAATGGTGTCGTAGAGGAAGAACTCGATTTGGTTCAGGGCGCTTTCAGCGGATCCCGGACGACCGGGGAAGAACGGAACCTGCTGCGGGCCGGCCTTCATTCGGCCGCTTTGCTCGCCTACCGCACCCTCGAACCGGAACAGCTCTTCAGAAAGGTTTCCCGGGAATTGAAGAGATACAAGTTCGAGTCGCATATCTTTTTTCTCGATCAGGAGTCAGGCAGCGCAACCATCAGGCACTCCTCCTTCAGTCCCCGTCTCCTTCACGCGGCCGAGTCCGCAACCGGACTTTCCCTCATGAGCTTCCGTTTTCCCGTGCAGCGGGTTCCCTCTCTCCAGACCTGCATCGAAGCGAGGAGCCCCGTCTTTCTGCCCGATGCCTCGGTCTTGCTCTATCAGATCCTCGGAGACCGTCAGCTTCGCCGTTTTGTCGAAATGATGAAGGGGATCTTCCGAATCCTCGAGGTCGTCCTGACACCGATCACGGTGGGCGGGCAGGTGACCGGCGTGTTTGCCACCGGACGGAACGGAAAGCTCGACGAGAGCTGTCTGCCGGAGTTGCGGTCCTTTTCGGAACATCTGTCCTATTCTCTGGAGAATGCCTTCATCTTTCAACAGGTCAAGCACTCCGAAGGTCGCCTGAGGACCTTGTTCGACAACCTGCCCGAAGGCGTTTTCGCATGCGACGGGGAGGGACGGATCGTTCAAATGAATTCGGCCGGGGCCAGCATCCTCGGCTTTGACGGGCCGGAGGCCCCCGTAGGACGGCCCATCAAATCCTTCCGGCTCTTGTCCCCGAACGCAAAGGCCGTCCGGGAACGAATCAAGAAATCGAAAAAGGTCGCCATCCAAAACCATGTGGGGGTCGCGGTTCGACAAGACGGAAGCCCGTTTCTGGCCGACATCACGGTACGGACGGAATACGACCGCCGTGGAGCCGTCGCTGCCACAGAAGGGGTTTTTCGGGACGTAAGCAGGCGTATTGTTTGAGGAACGAAGGAGAGGGCTGGAAACATGAAGACGGTGTCACCCTTGCAAGGCCTGGAATGCTGGAACGGTACGACCTATGGATACGAAACCTGCCCGGCCGCAAGCCGGGAAGGGCCCGCTCCCGCCTTCGGCATCGAGGAACTCCACAAGGCAATGGCCCTTTCCCGCGACTACCTGCTCAGCCTGCAGAATCGTGACCAAGGCTTCTGGGTGGGGGAGGTAGAGGCCAACTCCACCCTGACTTCCGAATATATCTATTTTATGCATTTCATGGAGACGGTAGACGAACTGCGGCAAAGGAAGATGGTCCGCTACCTGAAGGAAACGCAGCTGACGGACGGTTCCTGGAACATCCATTACGACGGCCCCGGCGACCTGTCCACCACTCTGGAGGCCTACTGCGCCATGAAGCTGGCCGGTGAGGATCCGCAGGCCGGCCACATGGCCAGGGCCAGAAACTTTATCATCACCCATGGCGGCATCGAGAAAGCGCGCGTTTTCACAAGGATCTTCTTCGCTCTCCTCGGGGTTTACCCCTGGCGGCAGTGCCCTGCCCTGCCGCCGGAACTCATGCTGTTGCCGGAGGGCTTCCCGCTCAATATCTACGAGATGTCATCCTGGGCGCGATCCACGGTCGTACCGCTGCTCATCCTCTGGCATTATAAGCCCGTCATCCGCACCTCGCCGGGCTTTCACTTGAGGGAACTCCACCAGGAGCCCCTCCCCCGCGCAAGTGAGCGGGCCAGGGCCGGCAAGGCCGACGGGTGGGAGCGTTTCTTTTTCTCGGCCGACAGGCTGCTGAAGGGATACGACAAGCGGCCCTTGCCCTGGCTTCGGGGCCGGGCATTGAAGCTTGCGGAACAGTGGATCCTCGACAGACAGGACCCCACCGGCGAATGGGGAGGGATCATGCCCGCCATGATGAACAGCGTCATGGCCCTCAAGACCCTTGGCTATTCGCTGGAGCACCCTGCCGTGCGCAAGGGACTGGAAGCCGTCCACCGATTCGCCATCGAGGACAGCAGAAGCCTCCGCCTCCAGTCCTGTGTTTCACCGGTTTGGGACACGGCAAACACGGCCCTGGCCCTGCTGGAAAGCGGCTTGTCGGGCGATCACCCGGCTATCGCAAGTGCCGCCGACTGGCTGTGGTCCAAACAAACCAGGGAGAAGGGCGACTGGGCCGTCAAGAACCCGCAGGCCGCCCCGGGCGGGTGGTCCTTCGAGTTCGCCAACGAGTACTATCCGGACTGCGATGATACCCTCGCCGTCCTCAACGTCCTCAGGCTCAGCGGCTCGGACGCGCGGCGCCCCGAGGCATGGTATCGCGGCCTTCAGTGGCTCTTGTCCATGCAATCAAAGAACGGCGGCTGGGGAGCCTTCGACGTGGACAACAACCGGCAGATCTGGAACCGCATCCCCTTCGCTGATCACAAATCCATGCTGGACCCGCCCACGAGCGACCTGACCGGAAGGGTTCTCGAATTTCTCGGCGGCCTGGGCTACGGGCTCGATTTCGAGCCTGT
>WFRX01000257.1 GCA_015486285.1 bacterium | reverse complement strand
GCTTCGTTTGGCCTCCGTCCCTCTCCCGCTCTACAAAGTCGGCCTGCTTCAATCCAGCCGCGATAGGGAATCCCACCGGGGGCCCCCCGCCCGCCGCCATGGTCTGTTCCGACTCGGGTTTGTTTGGGCTCCTCTCTCCCTCCCCCGGAAGTCGCCCGGCACAGACCTCGGCCGAACACGCATCCTCCGAGGGGGCCCACCCATCCTGTTGCCCACTGTTGCTCTGTTATGCCTTGCTTCGTTTGGCCTCCGTCCCTCCCCCGCTCTACAAAGTCGGCCTGCTTCAATCCAGCCGCGATAGGGAATCCCACCGGGGGCCCACCCATCCCACTGTCCACATGACCCCCGATGCACGCTATCCATGGACCATTCTGACCAGGAAGAGGCTTAGGTCGGGCCAGTAGGTGATGACAAGGACCGAGGCGATCAACATGAGAATGAAGGGCAGGCAGGCTATCGTGATCTTCAGGATCCCCTTATCGAAACGGTAGCTGGAGATGAAGAGGCCCATGCCCAGGGGGGGGGTCAGGTAGCCGATCTGCATGTTTGCAAGGAAGATGATCCCGAGGTGGATGTTGTTGATGCCGTATTCCTGTGCAATAGGCGTGATCAAAGGGACAACGACGACAAGGGCGGAAAAAATATCCAGAAGCATTCCAAGGACGAAGAGGAATACATTCAGGAGGATGAGGAACAGGATTTTCGTGCTGACGAAGTGCTGGATGAAATTGAATATGATAGAGGGTACGTCCACGTCGATGAGGTAATTCGTGGAGGCCATGGCCGCGGACATGATGATCAGGATCCCGCCCACCATCACCATGCTGTCCCGGACGACCTGCTTCAGCTGTGAGAAGGAGATTTCCCTGTAGATCAGGACTTCCACAATCAGGACCCAGAAGGCGGTTACGGCGGCCGCCTCACTGGCCGCGAAGATTCCGCCGTAGATCCCGCCGAGCACGATGACGGGCAGGGGGAGTTCCCATTTCGCCTCCCACAGGGCCTCAGCCATGGCGCGCCACCGCAGGGGGGAGCGCTCCACCCGGGTCCTCCCCGCAATAATGACACAGAATATGCACAGGACGAGGACCATCAGGATTCCGGGAAGCGCCCCCGCGATGAACATGTCGAAAATGGGTGTCTCGGTGATCACGCCGTAAATGATCAGCGGGACGCTCGGCGCGAAGAGCAGGCCGAGGCTGCCGCCGGTCGTGACGAGGCCGAGAGAGAAGTTTTCGTTGTACTTGTCTTGCAGAAGGGCGGGGAACAGCAGGGCCCCGAGGGCCACGATGGTTACGCCGGTGGCCCCGGTAAAGGCGGTGAACAGGGAACAGATGACTACAGAGACGATGGCCAGGCCCCCCGGGATCCAGCCGAAGAAGGCCCTGGAGAGCTGCACCAGTCGATGGGGCGCATTGCTCTCTCCGAGAAGGTAGCCCGAAAAGGTGAACATGGGGATCGTGATCAAAACGAAATTGCTCGACAGGCGGTAGAAATCCGTGCCCACAACAGACAGGGAGGTCCCATCCATATGCCAGCCCCACAGGGCGGCTGCGGCAAAGATGCAGAAGACGGGCGCCCCGAGGAAGAGACAGATGACGATCGCGACGATGACCAGGACATTGATCATGGCGCTTCGCCCAGGAGGATTTTCCGAAAGTCGAGGAGGCTGAAGCGCGCGAAGCGGAGGGTCATTACGCCGAACGCCGTGGGCAGGGTTACGAGGGATGCCCATTGGGGGAAGCCGGGCATGATGTTTCCCAGCTGGGGATCCTGGAATTCTCTGTAGAAGACGAGAAAGGTGGAATAGGTCAGCAACCCACAGATGACGGTCGCAAAGACATCGCAGAGGGCACCGACGGCGGACTTGATCCTGCCCGGGGGCAGAAAACGAGACAGGGCGTCTACCGTGATGTGGTTATGATCCCGGGTGGCTACCATCGCCCCCACCAGAGCGATCCATAGCAGCATTTGACGCACCAGCGGCTCGATCCAGACCAGGCCGGTTCCAAAGACATTGCGAAGCAGGATCTGCAGGAAGGCAAGGAAGATCATCCCCACCAGAATCAGCATGAGTACGCCGTCTTCCACCTTTGCGATGATTACAAAGGGATTTTGTGGCCTCTCTTCTCCCATTCCTGCTCCACTCTTCTCTTGGAGTCTTTACGAGGTTAAAGGAAAAAGGTCAAAGCGGGAAAACCCTGTTGGTTCGCGCGCAGGCGCACAAGCAGGCACGGGGGCTGATATCGCTGATCCCTTTGCTCTTTCACTTCGACCCTTTCACCTCTGACCTTGCGGCTTGCTGCGGAAGGTGCGCAGAAGCTCCTGCATGCGATGCAGGGCTTGCCCCTGGAACTCTTTGCCGGCCAATTCTTTCTGGACGCCGGCCATGATTTCCTCCAGTTCCTGCAGTTGAGGCTTTGGAACGGGCACGAACTCGATGCCCTGTTTTTCCAAAGTCCGTCGTGATTCGAGGTTGTCCCTGCGGATATCCGCTTTCAGTTCCTTGAAGGTTCGGGTGACGATTTCTTCCACCGTTTCCCTGTATTCGGCGGGGATTGTGTCGTACGCCTCCTTGGTGATCATCAGGAGTCCGTAAATGTAGAGGAGGGGGACATCGGTGATGTACTTGATGCGGGTGTGCCATTGGAGGGCGATCGCCCCCACGAACGAATTGGCCACCGTGTTGATCTGGCCCGTCTGCAGGGCGACCATGACATCCGCAATCGTCATCGGGATCGGGGAGACCCCCATCGCCTCGAAGGCGGCCTGCCCGATCGGATCGCCCTGGGGGATCCACACCTTCTTGCCCTGAAGGTCGGCCCGGCCGGCGATCGGATCCGTGGACATAATGTACCCGAAGCCCACCTCCAGCCAGCCCAGGACGACAAAGCCGCGTTTGGCCAACTCCTTGCGGAAGTAAGGTTCCATTCCGCGGAGGACGAAATCGACCTCCTGGTAGTCCTTGAACATGAGCGGGATATTCAGGATCTGAAGGTCATTCACCACGGAAGAGGCCTCGCCGGCCGTGAACTCGCCGCCCTGAATTTCCCCGCTTCTCATCTTGAGAAGAAGGTCTTTTCCGCTTCCCTTGACACCGCCGTAGTAGATCTTGAACCGTACGTTTCGGTTGGTCTTCTGTTCGATTTCCCGGGTCATCTCCTTTACGATTTTTGCCGACTTGAAGTTTTCCGGTGCCTTGGTGGCGAGCTTGATGCGCACGGCAAAGGCGGGGTCTGCAATGAATATGGCGGCAACCATGAGCAGGGCGCATGCCATGTTCGCTCTTATGCTTCTCATGTCCTTAACTCCTCAGTGTCTGCGGGACGATTACGATCCGGAAGGAGGCCCATGATCCCGATCGCCCGCAGCTCGCAGTGGCCGGAATCTCTCAGTCGAAGTATTCCTCCGCCCGGGCATCGGCGATCAGCTCCGCAGCCTCCTTTTTCGCCAGGGTATTGACAAGGGTAAGTTCGGGTACGGCGTCCGCCGGGGAATTCAGTACGGTTTGCAGAAGGTTGAAGAACAGGTCTTTTTTGTACATAAGCTTCGCGTAATGGTCCGCATACATGACATAGGTGGTCAGAAGCCTGCCCTTGCCGAGCTGGATGGCCCTTTCGAAGTGCTTCCGGGCCTCTTCCGGCTTCCCCCCGAGCGAAGGAGGCCGGATGGTCAACAGAACGCCCATGAAGGTATGGGAGGCTCCGTAGTAAAAGCCCTCGTCAAGATCGATTACGCGCTCGATCAGGGCCTGGACCTTGGGAAGATCCGCGATGGCGTCCATTGAGTCGGCGTGGGCCTGAATCCAGCCCGCCCAGGCTGTGGCCGTGTAGAAGAGATAGGGCACATCCTTCTCCCTGAACGAGCCCAGGCAGGTGACGAACTCCGGATAAGGCTTGTCTTTGACCCTGGCGAACCGCTTGTTGTGCAGGCTCAAGGCGCGAATCGCATAGCCCTTTGCCTTGTCGGTGAGCCGCTTGTTTCTTTCCGGTTCCTTCGGGCCCACGAAGGCCGCTGTGTAGGCTGAATAGGCCTGTGCTCCTGCCAGGAGCAGCTCTTCGTTCTTCGGGCTGTGTGTGATCAGGCCGTCAAGGACGAGGAGGAAGGCCGGTGTCCCCTCTTCGGCGATGACGATATCTTCCTGTTGCATGAAGGAACGGGTCAGGTCGTCAAACAGGGGTCTGGTGAAATGTCCGACGATTCTTCCGCAGCCGGCCGGAAGGGTCAGCAGGAGAAGGCCGAAGAGGATGAGAGAATGGTTTCGGGAGACGTTTCTCATAATAGGAAAAGTGCTTAGAATCCAGTGGGTTGCTATTCAGGCTCGTTCCCAAATAGCAGAATGCCGACGCGAAGTCAAAGGCGGGCCTGTTCCGCATGGAGAACGGCCTTGTGCAAGATTTGCCGGCCAGGAAAAAGATGTCGTCAAAGGG
>WFRX01000256.1 GCA_015486285.1 bacterium | reverse complement strand
GGAGATTGCCGCGGGCGCTGTCGCGCCCTCGCAATGTCCATGTTCGGCGCTGACGGGTTCATGCTTATGTGGTGTTAGCAGGCGCCTTTGGTTTCGAAGATGACGAATACAGTTTTGAAGAGGATCTTGATGTCTTGGCGGAGGGAGCGGTTCTCGATGTAGCGGAGGTCGAGGCGCACGTTTTCCGCGAAGGTGGTGGTGGAGCGGCCGGAGACCTGCCAGAGGCCGGTGATGCCGGGCTTGGCCTCGAGGATGCGGCGGAGCTGCCAGGCCTCGTACTTTTCCACCTCGTAGGGGATGGGCGGCCGGGGGCCGACCAGGCTCATCTCGCCCTTGAGTACGTTGTAGAACTGGGGCAGCTCGTCCAGGCTGGTCTTTCTCAAGAACCGGCCCACCGGGGTGATCCGGGGGTCGTCGGCAAGCTTGTAGAAGGCGTTTCCGTCCTTTTCGTGCTGTTCCGCGGTGTCCTGTATGAGGCGCTCCATGTACTGCTTGTGAATCGTCTGGTCGCAGTCCTGGTACATGGTGCGGTATTTGAGAAACGTGAAGGTCCGGCCCCGCCTGCCGATGCGGGTCTGCCGGAAGATGACCGGGCCGCGGCTGGTGGCCTTGATGGCCAGGGCGATGGGCGGGAAGAGGAGGGCGGTGATGAGGAGGCCGGCGAGGGCGCCGATGATGTCGATGCACCGCTTGCCCAGCTCGTAGAGCTGCGTGCGGACTCCGTGGGTCCTGTCTTGCCCGCAGAGGCAGGTCTGCTCGAGAAGGTCGAGTTGGGGCCGCCGGTCCAGGGGCTGGGCCGTGTGTGTGCCGCGGCCGTTGCCGCCGTTGCTGGGACGGGCGTGCGCGCGCCGGGTGGCGGCGCCGCATTCGGCGCATTCGATGATTTCCTTGAGCAGGTCCTGTTCCAGGGCCTTGGGATATTCGATCAGGGCGTACCGGCCGTCGCGCAGCACCAGCGGCGCGGGCCTGGGGCCGGCATGGTCGGAGAGGTGGTGGGCCAGCCGGGAGAGCACGTGGCGGGCCGCGGCCTCGTTGGTGTCGGTGAGGAGCAGGGCGAGCTGGTCGCGGGTGTACAGGCCCCAGAGGTCGGAGCGGCGCAGGGTCTTGCCCAGGGTGTCTACGATGCGGTGCAGTCCGTTGGGCTTGTGCGGGTTGAAGTGGGAGCCGTCCACCGGCAGGAGCACCAGTGTGAAGGGCGCCCGGGTGCGGTCGGAACGGCTGCGCTCCTGGCTGAGGCGTTCGAGGAATTCGGGTTGTGAGTAAATCATGGGCTATGGAGTTCTTGTTGCGAGTGGACGTAAGGGATTCCCGCTTTCGCGGGAATGACGGCTGTTTTTGGGTAGGCTCCGCCCGTTCAGTACTTTAAGTATCTGCGGTAACTCTTTAGAAATGTTGAAAAAATCGAGTTAACGGTTAGCTCGCCTTTTCGATCAGGCTGTGGTGAAGGTCGAGCCGGGCCTGGTAATCTACAAACTGAAGGAGGATCCGTACGCGTCCCGCGTCCGAGGTCCACTCTTCGAAGATGCCCATCAGGTCTTTGAACGGGCCGCTCAGGACCCGGACCTTGTCCATTCGCTTCAGGTTCTTCTTCCGGATGACGCCGTCCCGCTGGGCGAGGGCCCGGATGGACTCCACGACCGGGTCGTGGACGGCGATGGGCCGGGTGTTCTCCGGCAGGAGCTTGCGCACGCCCCGGGTCCAGCAGACATAGGAGGCCTCTGTGGGGCCGCGGAACCGGACGAAGAGGTAGTTCGGGAACAGGGGCTTCTTTACGAAGGTCTTCCGGAAGTTGACGATCCGGGCCCTCTCCATGATGGGCAGGTAGACTTCGAAGCCCTTTTCCTCCAGGTAGTGCCGGGCGCGCTCCTCTTCCCGCACGTTGGTCTGACAGACGAACCAGGATCGATCGCGGTCGCTCAATTCCAGGGTCACGGGCGTCCTTTCACACGAGAAAGAGTTTCACGAAATCCAAGACCAGTACATCGACCCTTTTTACGTAAAAATGAATACCCGCCACCACGGCGATTACACAGACGGCCGTGGCGGAGGCGGCGGCCAGGCGAATCCGCCTTTTTCTCCGTATCTCCTCCGGGCGGACGTCCAAGGGGATCACGCCGATGACCGGGATATCGACGAAATCCTTGATCTCCTCCAGGGTGTGGAACGTGTCGTCCATCTGCTCCCGGAGGAAGGCGAGCCCGCCGCCCAGGCCCAGGCCGAGCAGGAGGCCGATGGCCAGGATCTTGCGCCGGTTCGGCTTCACGGGCCGCTGGGGCAGGTTGGCCGGGTCCAGGATCCGGAAGCGCTCGCTCTTCTGCCTTGTTTCTAGGTTTTCGGCAATTTCGGCGTTAATCTTTCGTTCCATCAGGGAATCGTAGCTCTGCTTGATGGTGGCGTAGTCCCGCTTGAGGGACATGAGTTCCTGTTCCCGCTTCGGGATGTTCTCCACCCTGCGCTGGATGAGCTTCATGCGGGCGTTGATTTGATGGATCTCGTCCTTGAGGTTTTTGATGGTGAGGCGGTCGGCGGCGATCTGGGACTGGAGCCGCTGGTAGGCGGGGTTCACGTTGAAGCCCGGGGATGCTTCCTTCTGCTGGGCAGAGGCCGGGGGCGGGCCCTCGGGGGCGTCGGTGTCGGTGTCGGCGGCTGCAGCTGCGGCCTCTTTGCCCTTGGGGCTGTTGCCGGCGATGCGTGCCTCGAGTTCGCGGATCTCGCGCTTCAGGGTGACCACGTCCGGGTAGAGTTCGGTGTAGCGGGAGGTGAGGGTGGCGAGCCGCTGCCGCTTGGCCTCGAGCTGGGC
>WFRX01000255.1 GCA_015486285.1 bacterium | reverse complement strand
CCAGAGGCCCTTCGTGCCGGGCCCGGGCATCAACCGGTTCTCTCGTACCGCCCCATCAACTCCGCCTTCGCAAGGATGTGCCCCTCCATCGCCTCTTCGACCTGCGCCTTCGACGCCTTTGCCGGAAGATCCAGCTCCGTGTCCAGGGCGTAGAGCTTGAAGAAGTATCGATGCTCCCTGTCCGGAGGGCAGGGCCCGTAGTAGTCCTCGTTTCCGCCCGTCCCGGCACCGTGCGTACCCGGGGGCTCCTCGCCCTCTTTCACCTCCCGCACGGTCGGGGGCACATTGAAGACGACCCAATGGTCCCACATGCCGTCCTCCCGGAGATTTTTCGGCACGTCCGGATCGTCCATAATCAACACAAGGCTCTTCGCGTCGGCGGGCACGTCGGCAATCTCCAGGGGAGGATTGACGTTTTCCCCGTCGCACGTGTACTTGGACGGGATCTTCCCTTCCGGGTCAAATGCACTGCTACTCAGTTTCATGACGACCTCCTTTCCTGCAGTAAAAAACCATCCGCCTGCCGGCATATCCAGTCAGCAGGCACCATAACCGAGGCGGACGGCAGGGGAAACCGGCGGTTGATGTTCCGCCCCGTCACGCGGGGGCCCCGATCGGATAGAGCCTCTTCTCTCTGCCGGTCAGGAGTTCACGGCCGTCTTCCGTGATCAGCACGATATCTTCGTTCTGGATACTCCCGAAGCCGTGCGCATAATACGGAAGTTCCACACAGAAGACATTTCCCGGCCGCATCGGCTCTTCCGACACGGGAGACAGGAGCGGCGGCTCCTCGATCGTCCGGTCCAACCCGACGGAATGCCCCACATGTCCGCGAACATAGTCCGGAAGGCCTTGTCGACGGACGACTTCCATCGCTCTGTTGAAAACGTCTTTCGGGAGCACTCCCGGCCCCATCATCTCGACGGCCGCCCGGTGCCCCGCCAGCAGGGCCTCGTTGACACGCTCCTGGTCCGGCGACGGCTCCCCCGCAATAAACGTCCAGGCAGCGTCCGCTCCGTACCCGCGAACCACGAGAGCGCCGTCGTACTTGACCAGATCTCCCTCCCGGATGTTCGCATCGTAGGGAGATACGGTCGGTGCGAACAGGGGCCCGACCGAAACATACATAAAACGGATCGCATCAATTCCCTTCTCCGCCAACGCCTTCGACCGGAGTCGCGACATGACCTCGGCATGTGCGTCGCCGACCCGGGTCTCCGCCATGGTCTCGAAGACCACGTTCTCCTGGACCTGCGATGCGTGGCGAAGGCACGCGATTTCGTACGGAGTCTTTACGGCCCGCGCCTCATAGAAGACCTGACTGCCATCCAGGAAATCCACATGCGGCACGGCCTCCCGCAACGCCTCCCAGACCGGGACCTGAATCGACATCCTTTCCACACCGATCCTGCCCCTGTCAAGCCCGGCCGCCTGCAAACGATCCGCCAGCAGGCCGATACTCGATCCGAGGGAAAAGAATTCGTCCTTCTCCGATTCTTTTTTCGTCCTTGCCCCGCCCACGAACTGATCATCGATGTAGATCCACACCGGGTAGTCGTACCAGGCCGGAACCATCCCTTCCGACTCGACTGCCGGCCGCTCGAAATCGGGGCAGATGGCGAAAACATCCCCCTCCCGCGGCAGAACAATCATAGCGATACCGGCGAAGCCCGACTGGGACAGGAAGGGTGACGCCGCTGTGTTCACATAGGTGAAGTTGTCGCCCCTGAAGGCGATGAGCGCGTCCATTTCCGCCTCCCCCATCCGGGAGCGCAGCCTCTCCACAACCCTTTCGTAATGGGCCCGTCTCAACGGCTCGCTCATGCCCTCTCCTTCCCCGCGCGGGCCGCCAGGGGCTGGTCATCTTCCGTAAAGTAGGCGTGGTACTGCCTGGGCAGCCGCCGGAAGTCGATTCCTTCTATCTTGCTTCCAAAATCGACCGAGTTGTAGGTGTTCCAGAAAAGCGTATTCTTGCCCGCCAGTTTCCCCTCTCTCGCGTCATCGATCAAGGCGGCCATCGCCTTGCCCGAATAGGTGCCCTCCAGCGTAACACCGTCCGATTCCGCAAGGCGTCTTACAGCCTCCATGCCCTTCACCGTAAAGTGGGCATACCCCTCTCCGAGGTAGTTTTCGTACACTTCGAAATCCCCTTCTCCCAGATCCACGGACGGAAAGGAAGGCAGCAGTTTCGTGAGTCGGCCGGCCGTCTTGTTGAACAGTTCCCTCGCGGTCCTGAAATCAGAGCCCTTTCGCTCCGACACCCTGACCGCCCTGACTTTTGTCTTCCAGCCAAGGGCCTTCATGCCCAAGGCGATACCGGCTGCGGTTCCGCAGGAGCCGAGGGGCACGTACAGAAGATCCGGCTCCGGGATGAGCCCCCGGGCGACCTGCTCTTGAAGCTCGAGCACGGCCCCCACCATCCCCATCACACCGAGCACGTTCGACCCGCCCGGCGGGATGACATAGGGAAATCTTCCGGTCTTCAAGGTACACTTGATGAAAACCAGGATCGTCCCCACATAGATGGACAACATATTGTTGTACGGATGAAGCTCCGTACCCAGGAATTCCTGGAACAGCAGATTCTTACGAACGTACTCTGCGTTCGGTTGAGGGATATGGAGGGAAATCGGAGCCAGACCCACACGCTTCGCGAACACGGCGACAGCCAGGGAATGGTTCGACCCGGCGTACCCGAAGGTAATCGTGTGTTTCTTCTTTTTCGCCAGGGCATCCGCCAAGATGAATTCCAGTTTCCTGACCTTGTTGCCGCCGTACTGCTCCGAGCTCTTGTCATCCCGCTTGATGAAGAGACCGGCCGTCTGAAGGGCATTTTCCAGGCCGGAAAGCCTTTCGACAGGCGTCGGGAAAGTGCCGAGGCGGACATAGGGAATTTTCTCTTTCAATTGCTCAAAGGCTGCGCTTGACAGAGGAGACATAGGGAATTTCCATTCACCGGCTTGTTGTCGGCCTCGGATGGCAATGCAAAGGTATACTATGCGAGCCGGTTCGTTGTAAACAGTCGCCCCCGAAGGCGGGGAATCGAGCAATCGTGCGGGCACGGGGCTGCCATGCAAGATGGTCGGCCCCGTTTCAGCCGATCAACTCGGCCAGGATCTCGCGATAGCGCCTGTAGGCGGGCCATGGCACATCTTCCCGCACACGTCCGCCCGCGAGGGGTATGTACCGCCCGGACTCCAGCAGGGGCGTGACGATCTCACGCAGCCGTTGCTCCATGTCCCGGGGGGCGCCGGACCGAAGGATGCTGAGCGGTATGCCGCCGATAAGCCCAAGCTTGCTGCCGTACCGGTCACGCAAAGTACGGTAGTCGATCTCGGGGGCCTCGGACGCCTCCGACACCCACAGGATCGTGACCCCCGCTTCGATCATACAGGGAAGAAGCCTGGCCGTGTTGCCGTACGTGCTCACGAGGATTCGGTCGCAGCCGTACGCCCTGGCGACGGAGATGATCTTCTCGTACACCGGAATCATGAATTCCTCGAACATGGCGGGCGCAATCAGGGGGCCCCGGTTATCCGAAATCGGCTCGCTCAGGTAGACGAACTCCGGATCGAGGGCCTCCAGGGCCATTTCCAGCATGCGGGCGCAGAAATCCCCGTACATTGCCGTGCGGTTTCGTATCTTTCGCGGACGGTCGATCACCTCGTCCATCACCCGCTCGAGTGTCGGCCAGTCCCCCACGCCCAAGGCCTGAAAAAAACCCCGTGACGCCCAGATGCCCACGACGTGGTCCCGGCGCCTGAGCCGCCGGAGCGTATCCACCCACTCTTCGCCGAACCGCTCGGCCGAAGCATCAAAGGCCCGCCGGTAGCCCCTCGCCGGGAGATCCAGAACCCGGCCGAAGTACTTCGACCGAAACCGCAGATCCGGTTCAAGGGTCTCATGGGATGTCAGCCCGAAGATCTCCATATGGGTCATGTGGGCGGGCATGCCCTGGGCGCGCCACCTTGCGATCACCTCCTCTCGAATCCCTTCGTCGAACAGGGGAGGCCTGTCTACCCGCGCTCCTCGAAACAGACGACGAAAACGTTCTCTCTCGTTCATCCCCCTCCCCTTGTCTGAAGGATTCATGCCCGGCCCCAACCGCTATGCTTACGAGAACCATAGGAGACGAAACACCCCGAGGTCAAGGTGAATTTCCTCGAGGGGGCCTCTCCGGCCCCTCCCCCATTCGATCCGAACAATGACATTATCGAAATGAAACATTTATGATAATCTTACCCATGGCTGAACCGGCTTGATCCTCAGGACGAACAAGGAGTGCCTTCCGTGCCCCGGAAACCTACCTACCAAGAACTCGCCCACAGGGTCGAGGCCCTCGAAGAAGAAATCCTTACAACCCGCCGGAAGATCGAGGAACTGCGGATCCAGGTGGATCAATCCAGAGAATTCGCCAGGCTGTTGCCTGAGATCGTTTTCGAGATCGACCCAAGCGGGAAAATCACCTTTGTCAATCGCGCCTCCCACGAGATTACGGGGTTCTCGCAGGAAGACCTGGCACGGGGTTTCGATCCCCTCAACCTGCTGGCTCCGGCGGATAGAGAGAAGGCCCGGAGGAATATCAGCAGCATACTCCGGGGCGAAGAAGTCGGCATGTCGGAATACACGGTCCAGAGGAAAGACGGCACAACCTTTCCTGTGCTGGCGCGATCCACACCCGTCTTCGTCGATGGAAAGATCGCGGGATTGAGAGGGTTTCTCATCGACAACACCGACAAGAATCGGACGGAAGCGGCGCTGCGAGAGAGCAGGGAGAAGCTGAGGAGGCACCAGGATGCGCTTGAGGGGCTCGTAGCCGAACGGACCGCGGATCTTCAAGAGGCGAACGAAAGGCTCCAGCAGGAAATCGGAATCAGGAAACAGATCGAGGAAGAACTCCGGGAGTCGGAGACAAGGTACCGGATGCTTGTCGAACAAATGCCCGCCGTCACTTACACCGCCCGGCTCGACGAAGCGAACACCGCGGAGTACGTCAGTCCCCAGATCGAAGACCTTCTGGGTTTTGGCCAGAGAGACTTCATACAGGAGCCGGACACCTGGCGGAAGGCCCTTCACCCGGACGATCGCGAAAAGGTGCTGGCACTGGCGGCACAGGCCCGGGAACGGGGGGATGCCTTGTCCTCGGAATACCGCCTGATCCACCGGAGCGGGAAAACGGTCTGGGTCCGTGACCACGCATGCATCGTTCGTGACGACCGGGGCGACCCGCTCTTTCTCCAAGGCGTCATGCTCGATATTACGGTCCACAAGAAGACGGAGGAGGCTCTTCGGGAGAGTGAGGAAAGATTCCGGACCGTATTCGAGGGCTCCCTCGATGCGATCGTCCTCGCTGATCCCCGGACCGGCCAAATCCTTGACGCAAACCCGACCGCTTCCGAGTTGCTCGCCAAGGAATCTGAAGAAATCATCGGCCTTTCCTACAAGGACTTCATAGACCCCGGTTCGGAGGACTATGCCGAAGGCCTGTTCGGACGCGTCGCACGGGACGAGTCCGCGGGGAAGCTTCGAGAAATCCCCGCGAGACGTGCCGACGGAAACGACCTCCTCCTGGAGGTCATCGGTCAGTTGATCCAGATCGACGGCAGGCCTGTTGTTCTTATCGTCGCTCGCGACATCACGGAACGTAAGAAGACGGAGCAGGAACTCCAGAAGATACAGAAACTCGAATCCCTCGGCATCCTTGCAGGCGGCATCGCCCATGATTTCAACAACATCTTGACGGCCATCTCAACGAATCTGTCCATGGCGAGGGTATACGGGGATCTTCGGGAAGAGATTTCCCAGATGCTGGCCGACGCGGAAAACGCCTCTTCCCGCGCACAGAATCTGACCCGCCAGTTGCTCGCTTTTGCCAAAGGGGGAGCGCCCATCAAGAGTATGGTGTCCATAGGGGCCTTGATCAGGGAAACGGCTGAATTCGCCCTCAGAGGTTCGAACGTGGGGTGCAGAAGCATTCTCCCGGACGATCTCTGGCTGGTGGAGGCCGACCAGGGCCAGATCTCGCAGGTCATCCAGAACCTGATCATCAACGCCGACCAGGCGATGCCGCGGGGAGGAACGGTTGAGATCCGGGCCGAAAACGTGATGATCAGCGAGAAAGGCACCCTTCCCCTCCGCCCGGGCCCCTACCTGAGCGTCTCTGTGGCCGATCAGGGAATCGGCATACCGAAGCAGAACATACCGAACATCTTCGACCCCTTCTTCACTACGAAACGGCGCGGAAGCGGCCTCGGCCTTTCAACGGCGTTTTCGATCATCAACAACCATGATGGACACATAGAGGTGGAGTCAGAGTTCGACCGGGGGACCACGTTCACCCTATATCTGCCTGCTTTGGCCGGGACATCCAGCGTAAAACAGGGGGCAAGGCCGGACATACCCGAAGGGGAAGGCCGGCTCCTCCTTGTGGACGATGAGGAGGAAGTCCGGAAGGCCGCGGGCCGGGCCCTGACTCGGCTGGGGTATGAAGTCCAGTTCGCCAATGACGGCGCCGCAGGCATCGAACTTTACCGGGAGGCGCTGGAAGCGGGACGCCCCTTCCACGCAGTCATCATGGACCTGACCATACCGGGAGGCATAGGGGGCAGGGAAGCGGTCGGTCGGATCCTTGAGATCGATCCGGCGGCCAGGGTCGTCGCTTCGAGCGGCTACTCGAGCGATCCGGTCCTGTCCAGGTTTCGGGAACACGGCTTCGCCGGCATCCTCACCAAGCCGTACCGAATCGAAGATCTCGGGGAGGTCCTGTCTCAGATCACAGTAGACAGGAGACGGGAGAAGCGGGCGCCCGCTTCTCGAAAAAGGAAGCCACCCCCTCGTTGCTGTCCGGCGAGCGGGCCGTATAATAGATGCACTTGGACTCCAGACGGTGCGCCTCCATCGGATGGCCCGCATCCAGCATACGCCACAGAAGCTGCCTCGAAAGGGCGACCGAGACAGGGCTCGTGTTGTCCGCGATCTCCCGGGCGATCTCATACGCGGTCGGCAGGAGTTCATCCGGAGCTGTCACTCGGCTCACAAGCCTCCCCCGGAGGGCCTCTGCGGCAGGGAAGATCCTGCCGGACAGGACCCATTCCGCGGCCTGGCTGATCCCCACGATGCGGGGCAGAAACCAGGAGCTGCACGCGTCAGGCGCAATGCCTCGTCTTGCAAAGACAAAGCCCATCTTCGCCTTTTCCGAGGCGATGCGCACATCCATGGCCAGGGTCATGGTGATCCCGATACCCACGGCCGGCCCGTTGATGGCCGCGATAAGGGGCTTCTTCATCCTGAAGATCCTCAGGGGAACGAGCCCGCCGCCGTCACGAAAATCGTCGATCGTCTTCGATGGATCGTAGAAGGAGTCCCCGGAGCCGCTGCTCAGGTCGGCCCCTGCGCAGAACCCCCTGCCGGCCCCGGTCACGACCAGCACCCGGACTTCATCGTCCTCATCCACCCTGTCGAAGGCCTGAATGAGCTCCCGGCCCATCTCTCCCGTAAACGCATTCAACCGGTCCGGACGATTGAGCGTAATCGTTGCGACTCGATCTTCCACTGTGTACAGGATCTGCTCAAACTCCATTGCGCCCTCTCCCCCTTTCTCCAAATCTTCAAAGCAGGCTGTAACGATTCAATGAACTCGCACGTTTCGACAAGTCGTAGTCTTTCATCTCTTTGGCGGACAGGGCCTTGGAGGGGCACTGATGGAGACACTTCCCGCAGAAGTCCCCGCAGATGATCCCGAAACAGTTATCCAGCATCCCCCGATCGAACATGTCCACATTGTCTCCCTCCATTTCGGCGTACCATACCATCGCCTGGCCCGGGCCCTCCGGGATCTTGATGTCCGAACGGCCCCCCGACCCCTTGACCATCGCATTGATTCCATAGAGGCAGCGGATATTGTCGTGGACCGCATAGGTGATCGTCTTGTCCTCGATCGTCAAGGACTGGCTCTCCGCCTCGGAGAAGGCGCCCGCCGGACAGATGCGCGCGCACTTGTTCCCGCATGCCTCCTTACGACACAAATCAGGACCGTCGTACAGGGGCGTGGGCTCCAGTTCGGCCGAGGTGAGGATCGAGTTGTACCGCTGCATGGAGCCGAACTCAGGGGTAAGGCCGAGGCCGTTCCAACCCAGGGTCCCGAGCCCCGCGGCCGCAGCCGCATGCCGATGGGAGAATTCGGCCTTGACCTTGTTCGTCTCCACCGCCTCTTCGAAGTACTTGTAGAAGCTGCTCTGCCATGTGGGCATGAAGCAGAGGGTCTTGTGCCCCTGGTACTCGAGAAGCTTGGCCATCCGGTTGACCATCCGCGAACTCTCGAGGTTCGTCAATCCATAGCCGTAAAACAGATAGGGGGTGATCGTCTTGCCCGGTTGGTCGTACTCGCCCCACACGTCGGCCATCCCCTTGAAGATGTGCAGGGCGATGGAAATGACCGACTTGCATTCGGGCAGGAAATCGGTCGGCTTGTGTCCTTCGGGCGCATTGGCGAAACGCTCGACCGGCGCGATTCCCACGAGATCCGCGCCCCATTCCAACAGCAGGTCGACGACCTTCCTGGTCAGCTTGTCCATCCGGGTCCCTCCTGTAATCAGATTGCACAAGATTCCATGCTACCATATTACAAGGAAATCCCGCTGACAAGGTTGCCCGGCACCGGTGCGCCCCTTTTGACACCCTCATCCGGGCCCTTGTATCCTGGTTGCATCGCCGAGGGAGCGCTCCTGTAACCGATGGGCACGAACAAAGACAAGAAATGAAGAAGCCCTATTCCCTTCGTCCCTATCAGCCGGGCGACGAGACGAAAATCGTTCCCCTCCTTCAAGGGGTCTTCAAGGGCTGGCCTTCCTTCGACCTGAGCCGCACATCACTGGATCACTGGAAATGGAAGTACCTGGACCCGCCCTTCCCGACACAGATCGTGGTCGGCGTGTGCGAGGGCCGGATCATCAGCTGCTACCACCGGCACTTTCCGAAGGTAAAGGTGGGCGACAGACTCCACACGGCTTCGATCGGTATCGATCTGGCCGTCCACGAGGACTTTCGAAGATCAGGCGTATCGACCGAAATGATCGACTTCCTTTATGAGCGGGACCACGAAGTGGGTCCGCAAATCAATCATTTCTTCACCGGCCATCCCATTTTGGTCAAGAGATATGAAAAACGATACTCTCGTTTTCCCCATCCCGTTACGAGCCTCGTCAGGGTCCGCGACATCGATCTGGACCTGCGCATGCGTCCCGTTGATCGGCCATGGAGCAAGAGGGCCGGCTTTCATGCACTCAAACTCCTGAACGCCTTGAAGGATCTGCTCGAGGCCGATGCACCTCCCGGAGATGACCTGCGGATCCGGGGGATATCCGAATTCGACGATCGATTCGATCGGTTCTGGGAACGGGTCAAGCCCCACTACGCCTTCATCCTGGCCAGGCCTCGCTCATACCTGAACTGGAGGTACGCCGATCCCCGCGGGGGAGACTACCGGGTCAAAGCGGCGGAATCAGAGGATGGGATCCTGGGGTTCATCGCCCTGCGGTCAAACGCCATCCGGCAAGAGTATCCCGTGGGGTACATCATGGACCTGCTGACCCTGCCCGAGCGGCCCGGGGTCGCCTCCGCGCTCCTGGCGGACGCTCTGAGGTATCTGGACGAGGCAGGCGTGAATCTCGTGAACCTCTGGTGCTGCAGGAACGGCGCGAACGCCGGTATCTTCTCGAGAAACGGATTCTTGAGGCCCCGCTCCCGGCCGCACGTGTTCTACAAGCCTGTTGGGGACCACGACTACCTGAAACACCTCGAGAAAGAGCCTCCCCGAAAGATTCACTTTCCCATCGGAGATACGGATTACATATGAAGCCGGCAGCGCCTTCCCGGCCCGGATACTCCCTGCCTACCCGACGAGCATCCGGTACAGTCGCAGGGCGCTGTCTGCGGCCAACTCCCCTCCGATGCCGTGCATGCCGGAATCGGCGCTGCAGTGGTACAGGTTGCGGATCTCCGGATCCTCGATGGGCGGCCGATCCTCCCCCACCTGACCGATCTTCTGGCCGATCCCGATGACGTTCCCGTCTTCCCCGAAGAGGTGGTCGATGTCCGTCGGGGAGGTGTAGGCGGCCCAGAGGATATGCTCGCCGATCCCCGGAAAGGCGCTCTCGAGCCCGTTCAGGTAGGCCTGCCTCCACTTGTCGCGATCCCCGGGCGCGGTGCAATCCGGAGCGCCCGCACCGGTGCCCGCAATGAGCAACTGCCTGCCTTCGGGGCAGGCGGTCGGATCCACGCTCGAGATGACGGGCACCATCAGGTATTCCATCGCAGCCGGGATTCGGCCCTCGACCACCTCCTTCTCCAGGGCCACGAGGTCATCCGTTCCGATGTACAAAACCATCTCCCTCTCCTCGATGACCGGCTCATCCAGGGCCACCTTCAGGGCCCCGCAACAGAAGGAATACTCATAGGCATCCACTTGCCGCAGGAATTCCGAACCGTAATGTTCCCGGCCCACGAGAGAAGAGACCGTCGGCTTGAGGCCGGCATTGGAGATCACGATATCGCACGCCCGGAAGGCCCCGCTCTTCAGTTCCACCCCCCTGGCCGCCCCACCCTCCACAACGATGCGTCGGACAGGCGTGGCCCGGTGAATCCGGCCGCCGTACTCCTCCAGGATGCGCGCGTACGCCTCCGGTATGGCGCCGGTGCCGCCGATCGGGTAGCCCGTCGTCCGGTTGGCCATCATCTCCTTGCCGCAACGAACCCACTCTCCCACCGGGGTCTCCTCGTCACGGACGACAAAGTAGAGTCCCGAAAGAAAGCCGAAGAGCGTCCTTGCACGATCGTCCTGGATGTACTTCTCGATCTGCTCGAGCATACTGATCTTGTCGTACGCCTCGTACTGATCTTCCGTCAGGGAAAGGGTCTCCCCGTAGAATTGCATGATGCGGCCGAGTTCTTCCTCCGTGAACCCGATCCGGTCGATCTGTGAAGGATAGAGAAATTCCGTGCCCTTGTAGTTGAACACATAACCGTCCTGGCTCAGGTGCCGCCACCGGACCGCCTCCGGCCGCTCGACGATCTTCAGGATCTCGCCCATGGTGCCGTTCTCGCAGTTGGCGATCATGTGGCAGCCCACGTCCAGGCGAAACCCCTGCTTTTCATACGAAGCAAACCGGCCGCCGATGATGCCGTTCTTCTCGTAGAGATCCACTTCGTACTCGCCCGAATGCGCGAGCAGGACCGCAATCCCGCTTCCCGCAATGCCGCTTCCAATAATGGCGACCTTCTTTTTCCCCATGGCCCATTTCCCCTTTTCTCACAAGTTGTCAAAACCGGGTTCTGCGAACTTCGCCCTGCCGGCCC
>WFRX01000254.1 GCA_015486285.1 bacterium | reverse complement strand
GGCCCCGCTTACGGCCCGGGTGCAGGTCCTGCGGGACAACCCCCCTGGCCATCCGGACCGACTCCCCCGTGGCAGGGACAGGGGCCGACGCTGGCCCCGAAATACGCGGGTTTCTGGATCCGCACGGTGGCCTATTCCATCGACGGCTTCATCGTGCTCATCCTTCTTTTTCTCCTCATCGGTGTCGGGATCTTCGGGTATACGTCCGGGTCTGAGACGGATACGCTGAGCGGCTTCTCGTATGCCTTCTACGAGACACACTGGAATTTTCTGAATCTGGGCGGTTTTGTTTTGAATATGGCCTACTTCACCTTTTTCATCGGCACGAGAGGCCAGACACCGGGCAAGATGATCTGCGGACTCAAGGTCATACGGACCGATGGAAACCCCGTCGGTTTCGGGCAGGCCGCCATAAGAACCCTCGGGTACTACCTGAATCACTTCACCCTGTGCATCGGGTTTCTCTGGGTGGCATTCGATGCCCGCAAACAGGGGCTGCACGACAAGATCGCCGGCACGGTTGAGATCCGTCCCGGGTTGGCGGAGGTCCAGGGCTGGCAGCCCCCCCCGCCTCCGTACGGTCCCCCTCCAACGTAGGCAGATGCCATCGCCTCCATTGTCTCCGGCTCAAGGCAACACTGGGCTCTCTCATAATGGAGGACATATTCGCGTTGCTGCCATAACTTGAGAGCCTTGAGTTGACAGCAAAAGCGATTTCCATTAACGTTTAAGGCTGTTGCATCAGCGATTGGCTTTTGTGCCGAGGTAGCTCAGTCGGTAGAGCAGTGGACTGAAAATCCGCGTGTCGGCGGTTCGATTCCGTCCCTCGGCACCAGAGAAATCAAGGGGTTACGGAGATTCCGTAGCCCCTGATTGTTTTTTCGGCCCATATCTCCCGTATTCCCTGGGCCTGAAGTTGCTTCCCCCTCCCGGCCGTCATGGTAAAGCCGCGCGAAGGACCTCCGGAGCCGCTCGATGGTCTTTTCCCGCAAGGGGAGCATGGCCCGTTGACATTCTCTCCGGGCATTTGGTACGGTCATGCACGTTACGGGCGAAACGTGGACTCCCCGCCCCGCCGAAGGCGGATCCTCTTCCTCCCCTCGGGGGAAAGGACGCAAAGCGTGAAGACGACCCCTGCCCTGCACCCGGCACGGCTCGGATCCAGGGCGTCGGCGCAGGAGGCACACCCCATGGCGGTGCAAGGCCGCAATCGCGTACCGACGGCCGCACGGCGGCTCTCGTTGGGCGCCGCCGTGCTCTCCCTGCTTCTGCTATCGTCCTGTTCCTACCTGAAAGACCGCGGCATGGACTTCCTGGACCAGTTTCGCGCCGTGGCGGGGGCAAGCACAGGCGCCGGGATTCGCTCCGCCAATTTCGGCCTCTGGAACACGGGCCTCCTGTTCGGGATCAAGCCGCAGGACACTTCCTTCGGGGTCAAGTACGGCCGGCCCATCGTCTTCTCGGCCACCACGACGAACGCCGAATTCGAGGCCGATCCCTCCTGGCTCCTCTTTACGACCACCCTCGAGAACTGCAATTTCGCGGGGGGGAGCTACAAGCTAGCCCGCAAGAGTTTCGGTGCTCTTCCTGTCCTGTTCACCTGGGCCGACACCACCTACCGAAACGAGGAGAGGTGGTACGTCCCCCCTGAGGGCGTAGACCTCGAGGGAGGCAGCTACCTCTGGAGCCGGAAGAGCTGGAAGCACAACCGCTATGCCATCATCCATGCCTTCGATTCCGAGATCGAGCTCTCCATGATCCTCTACCTCGACCTGGGGTACAGCCCCGGGGAACTGCTCGACTTCCTGCTGGGAATCGTGACCATCGATCTCGCAGGGGACGACGGCCGGCTTTCGGGAGGGAAACGATGAGAGTCCGTTTGGGCCTGCTCGCACTCGTCTGCCTTGCCCTGTTCTCCGCCTGCCGGGTCGAGCCCGACATGACGCCCCACTTCATGCCCGCTCTGGAGCCCTTCGACCCGGAAGCGCCGGGTTGGGTCGCCACCCGACCGATCCTGCTGGTCGCGGACTGCCAGCTCCACAACCTCTATTCCCTCCCCATCCCGGAACGAAACCTGACGGTCAAGATGCTGGCCGACACCGCCATCCGTCCCCCGCAACTCGACATGTTCGCCGGGGACGCCCTGGGGTGGATCCTGGAGAACGGCGCGGCGGGCACCGACGCGGTTATCCACCTGGGAGACGCGATCGACCAGGCGTGCGAAGGCGAATTCCTCGAGTTCCTCAGGGTCATGAAAGCGGCGGGGAAGCCCTGGCTCCTCGTACCCGGCAATCACGAGTGCTTCTACTTCGGAACCTTCACCCCCAAGACACCGAAACCGTGGCGCGACGCCTGCTATCATTGCGGCAGGCCCCTTACGAAGGACCTCTACGTCCGCTTCCACGTGGCGGCGATGATCCAGCAGGGCGTTCCCGGCACCGACGCCCTCGCCGCGGATCTGGGCCTGACCGGCCAACGCAACCTGCCCCTGCCGGAACTGGCCGGCATGATCCCTCTCCGGCACACCTGGGAAGCCCCTTCGGATCTGGACTCTTTCCTGCGGGCCATGGCCTGGAACATCGACGAGCAAAGGCCCTGGCGCTCCTTCCTCCTGCAACGGGCGGATCTCAGCGGACCGGATCCCCGGGTCCACTTCCAGGCCATCCTGCTCGACTCGACGCAGT
>WFRX01000253.1 GCA_015486285.1 bacterium | reverse complement strand
TTTCAGGCCTATACCAACACCTACGGCCCTGTGGACCTCCTGGAAGAACGCTTAAATACGATCCGACGATTTCCTGAGATCGTCGGTCTGGCCGTGGGCACACGCCCGGACTGCATGAACGAACGGATCCTGGACCTGCTCGAAGATTTCTCGCAACACTACGAGGTCTGGGTGGAGTACGGCCTTCAGAGCGCCCACGACCGCACGCTGGACCGCATTCGGCGCGGCCACACAGTGGACGACTTCCGGCGCGCCGTGAAGCAGACCGCCCGCAGATCGCTCCTGATCTGCGCGCACATCATCCTCGGCCTTCCCGGCGAGACGCACGAGGAAATGATGCAAACCGCGGAGCTTCTCGCCGGGCTCCCTGTCCAAGGCGTAAAGATCCACCACTGCCACGTCATTCGGGGCACACCATTGGCGGACCTCTATCTCAATGGGGAGTACCGGCCCCTGGAATATGCGGAATATCTTCGTTGCGTTTGCGATTTTCTGGAGCGCCTCCCCTGGCCGATCACCATCCAACGACTCCTGGGAGACGCCCCGGACGACCTCCTGCTTGCGCCGGAGTGGGCTGGAGACAAGGGACGAATCCTGACGGAAATCCAGATGGAGCTTGAACGGCGAGGGACCCGCCAGGGGATCCGCTCCAATGAACCAGGGATTGAGCAACCATGATGGATGAGCAACTGAAAAAACCGGTGCCCTATGCGCCACGGCAAAGTGGCGGCTCGAAGCAGGCAGTCGAGCTTCTCCTGAAACTGATCAGTCGTCTGTGGATGGCCGCGATCCGGTATGACCAGTATTCCCCGGGGGACGAGTTCCGGCTGGACTACCGAAACAAATCCTTCTTCTCGCTGGTGGAGACGTTCCTGCCCCTCATCCGTGGATACTTTCGCTATGAGGTGATCGGGCTGGAAAACGTGCCCCCTCGCGGGCGGGCCGTGCTGGTGGGGAACCATGGGATCCTGCCGGTAGACGCCCTGTTGTTGCATTACGCGATCAAGGAATCCCTGGGAAGGTGGCCCCGGGGCCTCACGGACCGACGGATCTTCCGAATCCCCTTCCTCAGGCAGATCTTCATGGATCTCGGAATCGTCCTGGCTCATCCGGAGACCGGCCAGGCCCTCCTGGAGCGGGAGGAGATCGTCACCATCATGCCCGGAGGCTCCCGGGAGGCCTTCAAGCCGAGCCGGGAAAGGTACAGGCTGATGTGGAAGCGCAGGAAGGGGTTCGTTCGCCTCGCCATCCAGACCGGCTCTCCGATCATACCGGCGGTCTGCATCGGAAACGACGACCTCTATCACGTGTTCCTCGACGGGTATGAACTCTCGGAACGCATCTACGGGAAGGACGTACTCCTTCCGATCTCCCTGCCGATAGGTCTCGGACCGCTGCCCCTGCCGGCCAAGTTGACCCATTACGTGGGCAAACCGATACGGTTCCGTTACCGGCCCGAGGACGCCGAAGACCCGAAAAAGGTGGACCGCCTGCACCGCAGGGTGGTGCGGGCCATGCAGGAACTTCTGCAAAGGGGCCTGGAAGAACGGGAAGCCCTCGCCCGGGACACGAATGAGAACGGAGAATAGGACCATGCTGAAGCCGGAAGCGTTTTTCGACTTGCAGGCCTTCGAACATGGGGAGGTCTTTCGGGAAGCCGAGGCCGTCTGGTCCGCCCTGGAGCGGCTGGAGGCGTACCTGGAGGCCCTTGTCCACGGGAGAACAGCCTTTACCGGGCTCACCGGACAGGTCGACAAGACCCTCGTCGTCTACGAGGGCGAGGCGAGGCAGGATCTGGAGGTCCGGGCCACCGGACCGAAAGGCTCGCTTCGGGCGTTCCGAAGCGGGACCCTCCTGGAAGGAGCCTCGGTTGTCCTGCCCGGGGCCTACCTGGCGAACGACAGGATCGCCATCGGGTCCGGAACGGTCATCGAGCCGGGTGCGATGGTCGCGGGTCCGGTGGTCATCGGCGGCAACTCCGAAATTCGCCAGGGCGCCTATATCCGGGGCAACTGCATCATCGGTAACGGGTGCGTGGTGGGACACACGACGGAGATCAAGGCGTCCATCATGCTGGACGGCGCCAAGGCGGGCCACTTCGCGTACATCGGGGACAGCATCCTGGGTAGGGACGTGAACCTGGGGGCCGGCACGAAGCTCGCGAATCTCAAGATGATCCCGGGTACGGTCTCCGTGCGGTGCGGCAAGGAGCTGGTAGACACAGGACGCAGAAAGATCGGCGCCATCCTCGGCGACCGGACCGAGACCGGCTGCAACTCGGTAACCTCGCCCGGCACCCTGATGGGCCCCCGCTCCATCATTTATCCGGGCGTTTCGGTGCCGGCCGGACACTATCCCGCGGGGACCGTTGTCATGCCGAAGAAGGACGCGCTGCGGATCCGTACGCTCAAGCCCCGCGATTGAGCAGCACTCGTACCGCCCGCATATGCAGCGCTCAGCCGGCCCCCGGCCCGGGAGGAAACACAATATGGACGAAAATCAGCGGGACGCTTACGAACGCTACCGGGAGATCTTCCGGGGAGAACGGCTTCCCCTGGCCTTTGTCGATCTCGAGCCCTTCGACCGAAACATCGCCTACGTCGCCTCGACGCAGAGGCATACGGGCAAGACGATCCGCGTCCATTCCAAATCGATCCGGTGCGTTTCCCTCCTCCACAGGATCCTCGACAAGGGAGGAGAGGCGTTTCGGGGCGTGATGACCTTCACCATGGAGGAGACCGCCTTCCTCGCCGGGAAAGGGTTCGACGACTTCATCGTTTCCTACCCGACGGTTCAGCCCACCGACCTCGATCTTTTTGTCGATCTGACCCGTGCAGGCAAGACCGTGTCCCTGGTCGTGGACTCCGAGGAGCACCTCGAGGGGCTGTCACGGGCGGGCGAACGGGAAGGAGTGGTGCTGCGGGCCTGCATGGAGGTGGACATGTCGTACCGGCCTCTTCGGGGCCCCGTGCACCTCGGCGTAAGACGCAGCCCCATACGAACCATGGAGGAGGCACTGTTGCTTGCGCGCCGGTCCAAAGGCTATCCGGGCGTGCGCATCGATTCGGTCATGGGCTACGAGGCGCACATTGCCGGCCTGAACGATGATCTTCCGGATGCACGCGTCAAGAGCCGGCTCCTGAGGGCCTTGAAGAAGGCTTCCGTACGGGAACTTACGGAACGGAGAAGCCACGTGGTGGACAGGCTTCGCCGGGAGGGCCTCGAACTCAGGGCCGTAAACGGCGGGGGGAGCGGCAGCCTCCTTTCCACCGGCCGTGACCCCTCGGTAACAGAGGTTACGGCAGGCTCGGCCTTTTACGCCCCGGGGCTCTTCCACCACTTCAAGGACGTCTCGTTTCTGCCCGCCGCCTTCTTCGCGCTGCAGATCGTTCGCAGGCCCGCAAAGGGGATTGTCACCTGTCACGGGGGCGGGTACGTGGCCTCCGGGCCGACAGGCGAAGACAAGCTTCCAGTGCCCTATCTGCCCAAGGGGTGCACCTTCCTGCCCTTCGAAGGGGCCGGTGAAGTCCAGACCCCGCTCAAGCTTCCCGCAGCGTGTCCCCGCCTGGAACTGGGGGACCCGATCTTCTTCCAGCATGCCAAGGCGGGTGAAATCGCGGAACGATTCAATACATTTTCCCTGGTCGAACGGGATCGCATCGTCGACCGGGTCAAGACCTACCGGGGAGAGGGAAAGGCGTTCCTTTAGGAGGTGAACCATGGCAAGCCTGCGTTTCCACATGCTGAAGAGGTCCCTCGCATTCACTGCCCGGCTGCCCGGGATGTCCAAACCGCCCTTCCCTTCCGCGGACGAGCTGTCCGGAGGCCTGTCGGACGAACACCGGCGCATCATCGAGGACCGCAGGGCCCGGATGGAGCGCATGGCCCGGCTCAGCCCGCCCCCTGAAGGGACTCAAATCGAGCGGGTGGACGCGGGCGGCGTCCCTTCCGCGTGGATCACCCATGCCGATTCGAGGCAGGACCGCGCGCTCGTCTATCTGCACGGGGGGGGATACTATGCAGGCTCCCTGAAGAC
>WFRX01000252.1 GCA_015486285.1 bacterium | reverse complement strand
CTGCGGCGTTCGGCTGCATCCCTCGTCATTCAACGTACAGAAAGTACGCTTCATTCCTCGGGATTTGACTCGCGCCGTCCATGGCGCTCGCCCTGCGGGCGCGACAGCCCCCTTCCAGGGGATGTCGCGTCCAACTCCGCTATCCTGCGGAGTTGTCGCCTGCCTTGCATCTGGAACTTTTTGAACAGCCTCCAAGCGCCACTTTTTCAACGGGCCCTTAGGAGGTCTCTTTCAGGCGGAGGCCTTCATCTTTTCCAGCATCTCACCCCGGATACCGATAATCATTTCCTCAACGGGGATGGCCGCTCCGGATGCCCTGAGGGCCTCTTTCACGACACTGGAGAGGGCGGAACAGCAGGGCACCTCCATCATGGCGATCGTAATGCTGCGCGGCTTCGCCGTCTTGAAGATCTCGGTGAACCTGGCGACGTAGCCCTCGATATCGTCGAACTTCGGGCATCCCATCATCACGACCCTGCCGGGGATCAGATCTCTGTGGAGTCCCGGATAAGAGCCTGCGACGCAATCGGCAAGGACCAGGAGGTCCGCCCCTTTCAGGAAAGGGGCCGTGGGGGGTATCAGTCCGATCTGGATCGGCCAATGCGTCAGCGCGGACTCGCCCGCGCCGGTACCGACGGAGGGCGCGGCGCTCGGGCAGGCCGCGGCGGGCTCGAAGCTCCGGATCTGCGAAGAAGGGCATCCGCAGGCCATCGTCGGCTCGGCCGTCTCTTCCGCCGGTTTCTCCACCGTCTTCAGGTATTCTTCCACCGCCTCTTCGTCGAATTCCTCCGCCTCCCGCTCCACCACCCGCAGGGCCCCGGTCGGGCAATCCCCGAGACAGGCCCCCAGGCCGTCGCAGAACTTTTCGGATACGAGCCTCGCCTTTCCATCGATGATCTGGATGGCCCCTTCCGCACAGCCGGGAATGCACTGCCCGCAACCGTCGCAAAGTTCGTCGTCTATTTCAATGATCTTGCGCATGACTTTCTTCATGGCTTGCTCCTCATTCGTTCGTCTGTCACCAACCTACAATGCGGCCTTCATCTTTTCCGACTCTTCTCGCGGCAGGAGGATCTTCTGCGCCAGTTCCCGCCCGCTCTGCGTCAAAAAGACCCGTTCGATCATGGCGGCCAGTTTCTCAGGGGTTGTCGGGGATTTCTCCTGCTTTTCCTCCATGTTCACGATCATGTCCGCATCGTACAGCGACTTGAAGTTGGCCGTTTCCTCGGGCCGCGGATGATGGTGATGTCCCACGATGTCGCAGACCTCTTCCACCATGTCCTCGTCCGCCCCCAACCGCTCCAGGATCTCCCGCGCGATGGACGGCCCCTCTTCTTCCTGGTAACGGGCCGCCGTACTGTCGTGCTTCCGTTCCGCTTCCTTGATCCCGATGTCGTGCAGGTAGGCGGCACACAACACGACGGCGAGTTCGCCGCCCTCCTTCTTCGCGATCCGCTCCGCATACCGGGCCACCTTCGTTGCATGGCCGATCCGCTTGAAGTCGGTCTTGAAATAGCGCTTCATCTCCACGGCGACCCGGTCCTTCAGGAGGTCCTTGCGTTTTGCAAGCAGCTCGGGCGGCATTTCTCCCAGACACTGGTCGGCGAACTTGCAGTACGCGGCGCATCCGAAGTCCATCTTCGGGTTGACGAACCGGTGTCCGCATTTCTTGCACCTGCGCACCGGCTCGTCCTTGAAAAATTCCACCGGGCTCCCGCACTTCGGGCACGGCATGTCAAAGATGTCTCCGGGCTTCCAGTTTCGGCTGTCCTGTCCTGGGCACTTCATTTGGATCTTCTCCCACACATGGGTTTTCAAGCAGAGAGTGCGGCCTTCAGGTCCTCATCCGGCGTCGTAATCGGCTTGATATCGAAATTCTTGACCAGCACATCGAGCACGTTCGGCGTAATAAACGCGGGCAGAGTCGGCCCCAGCCGGATACCCTTGATGCCGAGATGCAGCAGGGTCAGAAGGATGGCCACCGCCTTCTGCTCGTACCAGGATATGATCATGGACAGGGGCAACTCGTTCACCCCCACGTTGAAGGCCTTCGAAAGGGCCACGGCGATCTGGACGGCCGAGTAGGCGTCGTTGCACTGGCCCACGTCGAGCAGCCGCGGTATGCCGCCGATATCTCCGAGCTTCTTGTCAAAGAACCGGAACTTGCCGCATGCGAGGGTCAGGATCACGCAGTCGTTCGGGACCTTCTCGACGAATTCCGTGTAGTAGTCGCGGCCGGGCTTGGCTCCGTCACAACCGCCCACGAGGAAAAAGTGGCGAATCGCGCCGCTCTTCACCCCTTCGATCACCTTGTCCGCGACCCCCAGGACCGCGTTCCGGGCAAAGCCGACCATGACCGAGCCGGCGTCCGTATCCTCGGCGAAGCCGGGCAGGGCAAGGGCCCTTTCGATCAGCGGCGCGTAGTCGTGGTCCGGCAGGTGGGTCACCCCGGGCCATCCGACCAGGCCGGTGGTGAAGATGTTCTCTGCGTACGTTTCCCGCGGCTTCTGGATACAATTGGTGGTCATCAGGATCGCTCCCGGAAAGGCCGCGAACTCCTTGGCCTGGTTCTGCCAGGCGGTCCCGTAGTGGCCGTAGAAATGGGGGTACTTCTTCAGTTCCGGATACCCGTGGCAGGGAAGCATCTCTCCGTGGGTGTACACATAGATTCCCTTCCCTTCCGTCTGCTTGAGGACCGCTTCCAGGTCCTTGAGGTCATGACCCGACACCAGGATGGCCTTGCCCTTCCTGGCGCCCAGGGGAACCTCGGTGGGTACGGGATGTCCGTAAGTGCCGGTGTTGCCCGCATCGAGCAGCTCCATGGCCCGCAGATTGATCTCCCCGCATTTCAGGACCAGGCCGACCCAGTCGTCGAGGCCCAGATCCTTTCTCAGGGTCGCCGCCATGCCTTCATGAATGAAGTCGTACACGGCATCGTCCTCCTGGCCGAGGATGTGGGCGTGGTCCGCGTACGCGGCGACACCCCGGAGGCCGTACGTCAGGATTTCCTGGAGAGACCGGATATCGGGGTCAAGGTCCGGATCCGCCCGGAGACCCACGGCCTCGCCCTGCTTGACCATCTCTTCCCGGGTCGCTGCAGGCTGAAAGGAGGCGGGCCCTTCGGAAAAATCGACTTTGCCCCCGGCCGCCTTTACCTTCCCGGCGAGTTGCTCTCTCAATGCCACGCACCGTCGGACAAGGGAGACGAATCGTTCGGGGTCGAAATCCACGTTGGTGAGGGTCGAAAAGATCGCCTCGCAGGCAAAGACATCCGCCTCGCGATCCCGTACGCCTGCTTTGCGCCCCTCCACGGCGACCCGAGCCAGCCCCTTCACCGCGTACGTAAGAAGATCCTGCAGGGCCGCCACGTCCGGCTGCTTCCCGCATACGCCTACCTGGGTACATCCTTCGCCTTTTGCCGTTTGCTCGCACTGGTTACAAAACATGGTGTGTTCCTCTCCTTTCGGTCTTGCCCTTCCCGCCCCTTTTCGATAGGCGTCCGGGTCGTTTTCCGCTTTCTTTTTCTACCCTTACCATCCCATTGTTTCACGCCATTTTATGCAATTGCCGCCCCCGCTTCCTTGACCTGGGTTAAGAATTTCGATTTTTTTGATTTTTTTCCCCTTCGCCGGCCTGTACCGTATCGCCGGTAAGGGCCTCCCAACCGACCCGGCTCAATATTTCCCCCAGTCGCTCCCCCCGCCGGCTGTGCTCCTGGTAGAAGTCCAGGCAGCGGTCGAGCCACGACAAGGTCCGGGCCCTCTCGTGGATACCCGGAAGCTCCATGGCCAGTTGAGGGTGCCGCCCCAACTTCCCGCCCAGCAGGATCCTGTAGCCCCTCCGGGCCTCCCGGAGGGTTCCGGTCGGACAGGCCTCTATGCACTGTCCGCACAACAGGCACGCGGCCTCATCCACCTCCGGTCCGGACGCGCCCTCCGGCAGCGATACAGCCTCCTCCCGGCAGACCTCCACGCAGGCTCCACAGCGGGTGCATGGCTCTCGGCCGACCCGCGGTTCTCTCGCCCCGATCAGGCCGAAGTCGGCGATCTGAGGGCGGGAGCACGCATTCGGGCAATCCGAAACAGAGATCCGGAATTCATGATGCATCTTCAGCGGCGCCTTGATCCGATCTTCCAGAAAGGCCTTCCAATCTCGCTTCGATAGTCTTTCCTCCAGCAATTCCGCTATGTTATCATCTACAACCGCCCGGTTCGGGCACCCGCTCGGACCGAAGCAGGCCTCCACCTGATAGCCTTGCACCTCCTCCTCCATCCGGTTGAGGTAGCGCTCCCTGCATCGCTGGACGTGCTCGAGGCGCACCTGCCCGGCCCCCTCGCCGGCCGCCGCCTCCTCCACCCGCTTCCGAACCCGCTTCCGGACAAAGAAAGGAACCCTGGCGACCGCCTTTTCCGCCTCCTCGCTCCATCTCATTTCGGCACCCCGCAAACACAGACCCGGGTCGGGGCCGGGCACATCCCGGCCGGACTTGGTTTTTAGATGCACCATCTCCCTGATTTGCCTCAAAAGGCGGCGCCCAAACACCGGGACGCGACGGGGGAGTCCATTGATACTTTTTCGAAAAAACTGTACATCTAATGAAAAACAGGAAGAGCCCGTCAAAGAGGATTATGGAAACGCAGGGCGCGTCCGCATCCAGCATCGAACCGCCCGAAACCGAAAGGGAGGAGATCCTGATGAAATTTTACTCGCTGCTCGCCCTCGTCGCATGTCTTTGCCTGGTATGCACGGCAGGATGCCTGCCGCCCAGAGCCCCGGTGCATGGCTTCGTATACATGGACGTGAAAGGCCCTGTGCAGGCGACGCCCAACCTGCTCGGCAACAAGATGGGCCAGGGCACCTGTGAATCGTTCCTCGGGGTATACGCAAGAGGGGATTGCAGCATCGAAACCGCGGCGAGAGAGGCGAACATTACGAGGATCACTCACGTGGATCACTACACCGAAACCATCCTCCTCGTCTATTCCAAGTACACGGTTCTGGTGTACGGGAATTAGAAACCGTGAGCCGAGAGGCAAACGGCGAGGGAGGTTGGGATTAGACGTTCATTCGAGTTTGTGATATATTGAGGGCTTGTACCTTATTTCATCCTTCGGGGACTACGACTACTACCCGCCGAAAGGCGTGCTCGGAACCACACGCGGAGAATCCCATGGCCCAGCCCGGAAAGAAGCGCGGCAAGACGAACCGCTTAAAGGCAAAACTGCGCAGGAAGAGGACAAAACAGGTCCTGCGCGTGACCCGGGGCGAGAGGAAGTACTCTCACTGAGGTGGCTGCACGGCCCCCAACGCCCGGACCTTGAATCAAAATGGAGCCACTCGTCAAGCTGCGGCTTCCCCTCTTCGTAATTTTCGCGATTATGGTCGCAGGCACGGTCGGATACCGGGTCATGTACCCTGTATCCCTGGTCGATGCCTTTTACATGACCGTCATCTCCGTCTCCACAGTCGGATTTCGCGAGGTCTTCCCCCTCGACTCGGCGGGCAAGCTTTTCACCGTCTTGCTGATCCTGTCCGGGATCGGGGCTATGACATTCACCCTCAGCTACCTTTTCCAATTCGTGATCCAGGGCCAACTGCTGGGCCTGGTAAAGAGGAGACAAATGGAGAAGCTGCTGGCATCCTTGAAGAATCACTATATCATCTGCGGCCTTGGCAGGGTGGGCGAACAGATTGCCAAAGACCTCGAGCGATCGGGGAAGCCATTCGTCGTGATCGATGAAAACCCGGAGGCCCTGGAACGAATCGAGAAGGGCTCCCACCCCTGCGTGGTGGGCAACACGACAAACGATGAGGCTCTGCAGAAGGCGGGCATCAAGAGGGCGAAAGGGCTGGTCGCCGCCTCCGACTCGGATCCGGACAACGTGCTGACGGTTCTGTCGGCGAAGATGCTGAATCCCGCGATCTTCATCGTTGCCCGGGCCAGCCATCCGGACGTTTTCGAAAAGCTTTACAAGGCGGGGGCCAACCGGGTCGTCTGCCCCTATCACAGCACGGGGCAGAAGATGGCGGCCATGCTCGTCAAGCCCCTGGTCCACGAGTACCTCGACAGCATGGTTTACGGGACGGGCCTGGAAATCCGATTGGAGGAATTGGAACTCCCGGAAGGCGCCGAGATCGCGGGCAAGTCCATCGGGGAATCCGCCATCCGGAAGCGAACGGGCACCACGATCCTCGCCATCAAGAAACGGGACGGCAACATCCTGACCAACCCGGAAGTTTCCACGATTCTGGAGCCGACAGACCGCCTGATCCTCGTGGGCACGACCGGCCAGCTCCAGGATGCGACGCGGATGCTGCTGCCCGCGAACCACTCCTCGGACACGTAACGGACAGCCCTGTATGGGTCAGCGGCTCACGGCGATTTCTTCGATCCCGTGCATGTAAGGCCTGAGGGCCTCCGGAATGCGGATGCTTCCGTCCGGCTGCTGGTAGTTCTCCAGGACCGCCACGACCGTCCGGCCCACCGCCAGGCCGGAACCGTTCAGGGTATGCAGGAACCTTGCCTTGCCCTTCCCCCCCGGGCGGTACCGAATGGCGGCTCGACGCGCCTGGAAGTCCTCGAAATTGCTGCAGGAAGAGATTTCCCGATAAAGGCCCTGGCCGGGGAGCCAGACCTCGATGTCATAGGTCTTGGCCGCGCTGAATCCCATGTCCCCGGTGCAGAGCACCACCACCCTGTAGTGGATCCCCAACTGCTGGAGGACCTCCTCCGCATCCCGGGTCAGAGACTCCAGTTCGTCATAAGAGGTCTCGGGCGCGACAAACTTGACCAGTTCAACCTTGTGGAACTGATGAAGGCGGATGAGCCCACGTGTATCCTGCCCGTGCGATCCCGCCTCCCTTCGGAAGCAGGGCGTCCAGGCCACATACCGGATGGGCAGATCCTCCTCGACCAGGATCTCATCCTGATGGATGTTGGTAACCGGAACCTCGGCCGTGGGGACCAGGTAGTAGTCGGTATCGGACACATGGAACAGGTCATCCACGAATTTGGGGAGGTTGCCGGTGCCGAGGAAGCTCCGGCGGTGCGCCAGAAAGGGAGGCAGTACCTCCCGGTACCCGTGTTTCCGGGTATGAAGGTCCAGCATGAAGTTCGCCAGGGCGCGCTCCAACAGGGCCCCCAATCCCTTGTAAAGAACAAAGCGGGCCCCCGCGATCTTCGCGGCCCGGCCGAAATCGAGGATGCCGAGCGCCTCCCCCAGGTCCCAGTGGGTCTTCGGCGTAAAGGAGAAGCTCGGAGGCTCTCCCCACTGCCGGACCTGTGAGTTGTCCTCGCTATCGCTCCCGATCGGCACGGAGGGATGGGGTAGATTCGGAATCTTCAGCAAGATGGCCTGGAGCCCCTCTTCCACCGTGGAAAGCTCCTTCTCCATTTCCTTGATGCGGCCTCCCACCTCGCGCATTCCCTCGATCTTCGGCGACGCATCCTTTCCTTCCTTCTTCATCACGCCGATTTCTTCCGAGACCCGGTTGCGCAACTCCTTGAGCTCTTCGACCTCCCTGAGCAGCCTTCTTCGCTCCGAGTCCAATGCCCCAAAGGCGTCCAGAGGGGCCCCTTCCCCTCTCGTGGCCAGCCTTCGCTCGGCCTCCTCCCGATTTTCTCTCAGCCATTTCACATCCAGCATAGACTTCCGATCCTTTTCGGCATGAGAACCTTTTCGAATCTCCCTACCTAACACGGCTCCGGCAACCGGTCAAATGACCCTGCCGCTCCTTTTCCTTTGTCCCCTTTTCTGGCATATAGTGTAATGCGGCAAGCGGCAAGGATTCAGGGGGCGCCTGGTAAAGTGGCTGGAAAGGCCCGCTATGTTTCCATGTCAGGGCTCGGTTGGTTCGGCGGTGTCCGGGGCTCCCTCGGATATTTGTGCCGGGCGACTTCGCGGGAGGGAGAGACGGAGCCCAAGCAAATCGGAGAGGGAGTCCTGGACACCGCCGAAGGACGAGCCTCCCGTGAAAGATAGCGAATTTTCCCAGCCACGACATCCATGAGGGAGAAACACCGGCCAATGGAAAAACGCGTCATTCTCGGCACGGCGGGGCACATCGACCACGGAAAGACCGCCCTCGTCCGGGCGATCACCGGGGTCGACACGGACCGGCTGAAAGAGGAAAAACAACGGGGCATTACGATCGAGCTGGGCTTTACCTCCCTACCCCTTCCCTCGGGATTGCGCCTCGGCATCGTCGACGTGCCGGGCCACGAGAAATTCATCGACCACATGGTTGCCGGGGCGACCGGCATCGACATGGTCCTTCTGGTTGTAGCCGCTGACGAAGGGGTCATGCCCCAGACCGTGGAGCACCTGGAGATCTGCCGGCTTCTCGGGATTCGGACGGGCCTCGTGGCGTTGACCAAGAGAGATCTCGTGGACGAGGAGATGGAGGCCCTGGCAATGGACGATGTCCAGGGGCTGATCCAGGGAACCTTTCTGGAAGGCAAGCCGATCCTGCCCTTTTCGTCCGCCACCGGCGAGGGGAAAGAGGCGCTCCTCGAGGCGATCGATCGGTGCGCCCGGGAGGCACGGGAACGGAGCACGTCGGGGGTGGCCCGAATGCCCATCGACCGGGTGTTCACCATGAAAGGGTTCGGCACGGTGGTTACGGGGACCCTTCTTTCCGGCAGACTTTCCCTGGGCCAGACCGTGGAAATCCTTCCTTCAGGGCACCGCCAGAAGATACGGGGACTCCAGGTACACAACGAACACGTCTCCGAGGCGGCTGCCGGGTGCAGGACAGCGGTCAATCTGCAGGGAATTGAGAAGGCCTCGGTCAAAAGAGGCGAGCTCCTGTGCGAGCAGGACCGCTTTGCGCCTTCCCACCGCATCAATGCCTCGTTTCACTGCCTGAAAAACGCCCCGAAGGCCATCCCGAACCGGTTTCGGGTCATGGTGCACTGGGGAACCAGCCGGGTATTCGGGCGGATCCTCTTTCTCGATCAAAGGGCGGTCATGGAACCGGGGAGCAGCGGGTTCGCCCAGATCTCCCTCGAGAGCCCGATCTTTCCCGTCATGGGCGACCGGTTCATCATCAGGGATTTCTCGACCAACCACACCCTGGGCGGCGGCATTATCCTGGATCCGCTGGCCCGAAAGTTCAAGGCCAAACACCGGGACGAGCTGATTCCCTGGCTGGAGAGCCTCCAGAGCGAGGCCCCTCAGGCGAAAATCCGCTATCTGGTCTGGAAACAGGGCACCGACGGATGCTCTCTGAGCGATCTGGCCGCCTCGAGTCAGATGGATACCGATGAAGCGAGGACCGCCTGCACGGAACTCGTCGAGAAGGGAGAACTGATCGAGTACGACCCCGAGCAGCAGGCCTACGTCGAGGCCGACATCGTGGAGGGCCTTGCGAAGCGGATCCTGGATCTGTTACAGGACTTTCACCGAGCGAATCCGTATCAGCGAGGAATGCCGAAGGAGGCCCTGAGCACTCGGCTGAACGAGGCCATCCCGGACAGGCTCGTAAGCTTCACCGTGGGCCGGCTGGCGCAAAAGGGAGAAGTCGAGCTGGACAAGGACAGGATGAGATGGGTGAAGCACCAGGTGCGGCTCACCGTCCGGGATGCAGAGCTCCGTCTCCGGATCCTCCAGGGCCTCGAGCAGGGCGGCGCCATGCCCCCTACCGTGAAGGACCTCGCCGAAAGGACTGGCTGTGAGGAGCCGAGGCTCCGTACCCTCCTCGAATATCTTGCGGAAAAGAGGGAACTCATCAAGGTGAGCGAAGACCTTTTCTACACGGTCCCTGTTCTCGAAGACCTCGAGGCCCGGCTTGTTCGGCACCTGCGGGAGAAGGGCGAGATCCAGGCCGGCGACTTTAAGGCCTTGAGCGGAACCACCAGAAAGTACACGATCCCCCTTCTCGAGTATTTCGACCGGATGCGCATCACCCTCCGCGTCGGGGATCGGCGCATCTTACGCGAAAAGAAGGGTTGATTACGGAACATGTCAGTCAGGGCTTTCGTTACGGGGATCGGCGGATTTGCGGGCGGCCACCTGGCCGAGGCCCTGATCCGGACGGGCAGCCGCGTGGACGGAACGGTCCGGCCCGGCGCCGAACCGAGCCGGTTCGGACATTTGCCCCCTTCCATCACCCTGCACCCGTGCGACATACGCTCGGCCGGCGGCCTCAGGCAGGCTGTCCGGAAAGCGCGACCGGACGTTGTATTCCACCTGGCCGCCGCCTCCTCCGTCTCCGGGGCCGAGACAGACCCGAAGGGAACGATGGACGTAAACCTGGCCGGGACCCTCCACCTCCTCGAGGCGATCCGGCAGGAGACGCCCCGCGCGCTCCTGATACACATCAGCTCGGCCGAGGTCTACGGCAAGGTGCCGCCCCAAGACAACCCGATCCGGGAAGACCGGCCCGCTGCCCCCGTCCATGCCTATGGCCTTTCCAAACTGCTGTCCGAGCACCTCGTTCGCTTTTATGAGCGGTGCCATGGAATCTCCTCGATCATCCTGCGCCCCTTCAATCATATCGGTCCTCGACAGTCGGATCGATTCGTCTGCGCGAGCTTTGCGAAACAGGTCGTCGCCATTGAGCGGGGAAAAGCCGCCCCCGTGATCCGGGTCGGCAACCTGGACCCGGTCAGGGATTTCACGGATGTCCGGGACATGGTGGAGGCCTACCGGCTCGCTGCCGAGCATTGTCGGCCCGGATCACTCCATAATATCGCCTCGGGAGTGGGAATCTCTATCGCCGATCTCCTCGACCGCCTCCTTGCCCTGGTCGATGCCCGGGTCGAGGTCAGTCCGGATCCGGGTCGCATCCGGCCGACGGAAATCCCGGTGCTCATCGGAGACCCGGCATCCTTCGTGGAAGTTACCGGCTGGCAGCGAAGGTTCGATTTGACCGAAACCTTGACCGCAACGGTGGCATACTGGAGACGAATGGCCGAGACCCAGCGCTGGTGAGTGAGGGGCCGCGGCCGGGCAATTCCCCGGTCCCCGGCATCCCGCTCGGGTCGGATTCGCCGCCGGGCCCGGACTCAAGGATTATCCGAACAAGGACGATGTTCGGTCACAGAGAGGGAAAGGAAAATCATGGCGAAGAAACGCGCCCTCATCACGGGCATTACGGGACAGGACGGATCCTATCTCGCTGAATTTCTGCTGGGAAAAGGCTACGAGGTCTTCGGCCTCCTGCGCCGAAGCAGTACGACCAGCTTCGAACGCTTGCAGCACATACAGCACCGCATCCACACGATTTCCGGGGATTTGCTCGACCAGAACTCCCTCCTCGAAGCCGTTCGCACCGCTCAGCCCGATGAGGTCTACAACCTGGCCGCCCAGTCCTTCGTGCCCACCTCCTGGAGCCAGCCGGTGCTGACCGCGGAGTTCACGGCTCTCGGCGTAACCCGGCTGCTGGAGGCGGTGCGGGTCACCCGCCCGGAGGCCCGGGTTTACCAGGCGTCAAGTTCCGAGATGTTCGGGAAGGCTCAGGAAGTTCCTCAAAACGAACAGACCCCCTTTCATCCCCGCAGCCCATACGGGGTCGCCAAGGTGTACGGGCACTGGATCACCGTCAACTATCGCGAATCCTACGGCATGTACACCTGTTCCGGGATTCTGTTCAACCACGAATCGCCCCGCAGGGGACTCGAATTCGTCACGCGCAAGGTCACCCATGGGGCCGCCAGGATCAAGCTGGGGCTCTCCGACAAGCTCAAGTTGGGCAATCTGGATGCGAAGCGGGACTGGGGGTTCGCCGGGGACTATGTGAAGGCCATGTGGCTCATGTTGCAACCGGATACGCCCGAAGACTACGTGATTGCCACCGGCGTCACGCATACGGTTCGGGACCTCGTGGAAGTGGCCTTTTCCCATGCCGGTCTGCCCTGGGAACAACACGTTGTCACCGATCCATCCCTCATCAGGCCGGCGGAAGTGGATATCCTCCGGGGAGATTGGCGGAAGGCGGAGCGGGAAATCGGATGGAGGCCTGAAATCGACTTTGAAGAACTCATCCGGATGATGGTGGACGCGGACCTGCGCCTGCTGAAATCACAGCAGGGCCGAGGGTAGAGGGGAAAGGGGGAAGCGGAAGTTGATTGTGCAAATCGATCCCGGCCAGGCGGCCTTTCTCGGATTTGTCCAGGGCCTTACCGAATTTCTTCCCGTTTCGAGTTCCGCACACCTGGTCATCTTCCAGCATCTGCTGGGCATGCGAAACCCGGCGCTTCTTTTCGATGCGGTTGTGCACGCGGGAACGCTCCTGGCCGTTTTGCTCGTTTACGGGAAGGATCTCTGGAAGGTGATCGGGGAAACCCTTTGCGCCGTACAGGAGATGGTCCGGGACGGCAGCGCGCCGGCGGTCTGGCGGAGCCGCCCCTATTTCCGGCTCGGCGTATACCTTCTGATCGGGACGATACCCGCGGCCGTGGTGGGGCTCCTGTTCCAGGATGCGGTTGAGCAGGCCTTTGGTTCCCTGCCCGCCGTCGGAAGCATGCTGCTCGTCACCGGGGTCATCCTGTTCGGCACAAAATCATCGAAGGGGGCGCGACGGGGCCTCGAAGGTCTCGCACTGCGGGACTGCCTGGTGATCGGGACCGCCCAGTCGTTTGCCCTGCTACCCGGAATTTCCCGCTCGGGCATCACGATCGCCACGGCCCTGTTCTGCGGCGTCAAACGCGACCTGGCCGCACGATTCTCGTTCCTCCTGTCCGTTCCCGCCATCCTGGGCGCGAACATCCTCGAGGTCTACAAGGCACGAGGGACATTGCAAGCCATTCACCAATGGCCGCTCCTTGTCGGAGGGCTGGTCTCCATGATCACCGGCTACGTCGCGCTGCGGCTTCTCCTGAGGATCGTCCACAGCGGAAGGCTTTTTCACTTTTCTTATTACTGTTGGGCCCTGGGGGCCTTCGTTCTGCTGGCAGCATGGATCGGCCCACGGATGTCCGGATCGGAACAGGCCGGGCGTCCCTCCCGGGGCATGTTCGCCATGGACGGCAAAAAATCGTCACAGGTCGCTATCTTTTTCATGGAAAGGCCCTATCCCCCGCTCGCGCCCACAGCGGTTCAAGGTGGGGGAAAATCTCATAACTACCTATTTTAAGGATATTTTATCCCCTTATCAGAGCCCGTCGCGCCAGGCGGTTGAGCCGTCCGCCCGGAATGGCACGAGGATTGCTCGGAAACCCCCTCGGAGTCGTAGAGGCATCAGGATATTCGAACGGAAGGGGGAAAGATATGCATCCGGTTTCATCCAATTCCGCCATGGTATCGGGGACTGCGAGGCAATCCGGCGAGAAGAAGATCCTCATCGTCGATGACGAGCCGTTTATCCTGAAGTCCCTGACCTTTGTGCTGAAAAAAGAGGGCTTCCAAGTCGATTCCGCAACGAACGGCATGGAAGCGAGAGAGAAGATTGCGCAGCAGAAGCCGGATATTGTTTTCCTCGATATCATGATGCCGAAGATGAACGGGCTGGAGGTCTGCCAGTGGCTCAGACAGGACCCGGTCCTGAAGGACACGTACGTGATCATCCTGACGGCAAAAGGGCAGGAAGCGGACCGCGAAAAAGGGCTGAAGATCGGCGCGGACGAATACATGACAAAGCCATTCAGCCCGTCCCATGTGGTGAACAGGATCAAAGAGCTTCTCAAATAGCGCCGCAGAAAAGAGCGGGCCCTCCGCACTCACGCCGCGCGGGGGGGGATGTCTCAACTCCGTGAAACTCAACATGAAGACGACAGGATGACAACCCGGCAGCCAGGCGCCCGACCGCCTCGTATCCAGACAACCACATCCCGCTTGCCCCATCCTGTCCACCTCCTTTCCCGGCTTGCCATTCGCCATGGATTTGTTCAACATTGTGGGCTTGTAGGCTTGGAAATGTAAAGGGATCCGGAACGTGCAAGATATCCTGGACGGCCACGAAATCAAGGTGTTGTTCGAATCCTTCTCGGAAGGAATCGTGCTCACGGATTCGGCCTCGTCCTTCCGGTGGATGAACCCCATGGCTGAATTTCTGTTGGGCATCCAGGCGCCGGCATGGATCGGAAAGCCCGTCCGGAAATTGACCGAAGCGCATCCGGGGCTGGACTGGATCTTTGACGACAAGCAGCCCGAAAACCTCCGATGCTGGCAGGTCATGGGGTGCAAAGACCAGAATTGCCCTCTGTGGGGAAAGGTTTTCACCGATTGCTGGACGCACAAGACCTGCCCCCTGTGCACGGCTTCGCGGCCCGCGAAAGACCAGACGCCCCCGGACCAGGACCGG
>WFRX01000251.1 GCA_015486285.1 bacterium | reverse complement strand
CTTCAGCAGCCTTTCCGTTGCCTCTTCCCGGAACCGGAAGGCGAGCCATTTCTCGGAACCCCCGTCTTTCAAGTCGAATACGGCCATCTGGGAAAGCACGGCGGAAGCCTTGCCGGCGGGGGCCTGGTAGGGGTCGTGGATGCTCGGGAAGGAGCAGTTGTAGCCCGCGTCCAGGGTCACTTCCCCCTCGCTCATGGCATCCCAGTGTTTCTTCAGGTCGTCCAGGCCCTCGTAACCGAGCACATAGATGAATGCCTTGTTCACATCCGGATTCGAGGCCGCGGCCGAGAAGTCGGGCGGCTCGGCAAGGGCGAGGTTGAGATTGCACAGGCTCCATTTCTCCCACTGGTAGGCCTTGATCATGTCTGTGAAGTCGGATTCCAGGTTTTCCTCTCCCACATAGTCGAGGAATGTCTGGTGCGGGTCGATGGTGCTCACCACGGCCTTGTCCGCAAGGAATTGCGTGCCGTCCTCCAGTTCCACCCCTTTCGCCTCGCCCCCTTCCACGATGATCCGCTTGATTCGGGCGCTTTGCCGGATCTGACCCTGGTGTTCGAAGATGGACTTGTAGAGAGCGTTTGAAACCCGGTGCGAACCGCCGGCCGTGAGGCGATAGTTGACCATTCGGTCGAGATAGAGGGGCACCATATAACTGACGCCGGACTGGTCGTAGTCCAGTCCCCAGTGACAGGCGTGGTAGAGCATGAGGGTCCGGACATGATCGTTCTCGTACATGCCGCAGACGATTTCCTCGGGTGTCATTTCCGCATACTCGGAAAGCTCCCGCCCCAACTCGGTCTGATCCATCTTCGCGGCCATGATCGGGGCCGCCTCCATGGGCGAGTAGGTCTGCGGCCCGAGGATTTCCTTCATCATCTCGCTGTATTTGTGAGCCATCCGGCGATAGGCCTCCGCGTCCTTTTGGGAGAACTGGGCGATGGACGCGCAGGTCTTCTCCAAGTCCCGGTAAAGACAGAGACACCTTCCGTCGCTGAGGGGCATGGCGCACTGGAGTTCAGGGAAGACGTGGCGCACATCGTATCTCTCTTCCATCTGGAAGTCCGGATACACGGGCGCGTAGTCGACCATCATCATGTAGATCGCGTGGGTGTTGTGATAGAAGTCGGGGAGGGTGATCTGTTCCGTCATCAACCCTCCTCCCTCCTCGAGCCTCTTCTCGACAAGCAGGACCTTCTGTCCGGCCTTGCTGAGATAGGCTCCGATCGCAAGGCCGTTCGGACCGGCGCCGATGATGATCACGTCGAATTTTTCCGCCATTACTGCCTCCTTGATTCGTCTACAGCGCCTCTACCGGGCAGCCTGGTGCAACCGATGATACCGAAGAACGGCGTCTGCCGTTTTCATGGCCGAATCGACCGCCTGCTGGGTGCCCACTCCATAGCCGCCGGCATCGCAGCCGACGCAGAACAGCCCGCGGACAGGGGCCTGGATCGACGGTTTGCTTCGGGCACACTGTCCGAGGACCTGTCCGAGGCCGATACACTCCCCTCCCTGGCCGGGCAGCACCTGGTCCCGGGTGAGGCGGCATACATGGGCAGGGGTGTAACTCTCCTTGTATTCAATGTGCCGGGCCAGATCCGGGTAGGCGGCCAGCATGATCTTCTCCCCCATGTCCCGCCAGGCCTTTTTCTCCTTATCGGTCATCTTCGGGTCCGGGGGACACCAGTAGCCTGTCATGACCATCTGCTTGCCTTCCGGGGCCGCGTCGGGATCGTAGTTCGCGGGCACCTCGAAGAAAACGACGCCCTGACTCGGCAGTTCGCCCTCCCTCGCCTTCTGGTACCGTTCCATGTTCCAGGGGGATTCGTCCGAGAAGATTACCCCGTAAGGAACATCGATCACCTTCTTGTTCAAAAAATAGCGGGTTCCCATCATGCCGACAGAGGGCACCATGTCTTTGACATAGTTCACGTAGCTCCGATCGAAGTGCTCCTCGCCTACGAGCTTCAGAACCGTGGGCTGGATGCCGGCATTGCTGATGACAAGCGGCGCCTCAAAGACGCCCTTGTCGGTGACCACACCGGTTACCCGTCCCTGCTCAACGAGGATTTTCTCCGCCCGTGTCCGCATGGAGACCTTGCCGCCGTTCTCCCGGACACCGTCGCAGAACACCTGGGCGAGGGCGCCGAACCCTCCCCGGCAGAAGAGTCCGCCGCTTCGCAGGAAGATCTCCTGAAGGCTCTTCACCCCCTCGGCCGCGGACAGGGAGTCTACGGGAACCATGAACATGAGATCGCACATCATGCTCACGAGCATGGCATAGAGGGGGCGCGGCACCTTGTAGCGGCGGACGAAGTCCTCGAAGCTCGTGTCGTTCAGGCCGTCAATGTCCGAAGGGGGCATGAGGGTCAGGTCGGTCAGGAACTTGAGCGCCTCCTCCCGGTCCGCCTCTTCGATGTCGAGCCAGTCGAAGATGATGTTCGGATCCATGTTGCCGGCTTCCATCCGGGGCAGCTTCTTGATCGCGCCGGAAGGGGTCCTGTAGATGGTGTCCTGTATGCCCGGCGCGACGAGCTTGACCCTGTCTTCCATGCCGAGTTCCTTGAGGACCTTTTCAAACTGATTGTCGATCATGGGAGCCGATACGACCACCCAGGCCGTATAGGTGTGCCCCGCCTTCGTGAGGGTCATCGCCTTGCCGCCGGGGCGTGCGTTTTTGTCGAGCAGAAGCACGTGGAGGCCCCGTTTCGCCAGCAGGGCCGCACAGGGAGCCCCGCCGAAGCCGGCCCCGACCACAATCACATCGTAATTTGCCTTTGCCATATTGATCGCCTTATGTCGATGGGGTGGGTGGCGGTGCCTGCCGTCGGCCCCTGTCGCTATTCCAGATACGTCTTGATATATTTCTCCATCTTGGGGGTGGGCGTCCACCACTTCTTGACCTCGAGGTCCTCTGCAACCTTGTTGGCTCCGAGATAGCCGGGTCCGCCGAGCACCAGTCCGCCGGGATAGGTGGACACCCCGCAGACATAGAGGCCCTCGATCGGTGTCTTGGTGTCGGAGCATTCCTGGTTGGGGCGGAAGCACCCCATCTGGATCGGCGTGTAGTCTCCGTGCTTGATCGATCCGCGCCGCATCTGAGGAAAGCGGATTTCGATATCTTCCGGGGTCTCCATGCTGGTGGCGACGATCTTGTCCGGCGTGAGATTCGGCGCCGCTTTGCTCCATTTGGCGAGCATCGCCTCTTTCACGCCCTCCGCCCGCTCCTCCCAGCCTCCTTCGATATCATAAGGGGCGTGCAACTGGAACATGGAGACGTATTTCCCGGGCCGATCGTTCAGGAAGGGGTCGAAAAGGCTCTCACAGGTGCAATGACCGCCGAGGTTGTCCTCGATCTTGCCCGCCACCACATTGTCCCAGTGGGCGAGGAGCTGATCCACGCTTTCGATGCCCACAACCGTGGCGAAGGAGTCATTGATGAAAGGATCGTCGCAGGCGTATTTGGGAGGCTCTTCCGTGACGATGTGCAGGGTGTTGAAGCTCCATTTGTCCCATCTCCAGCCCTCCACGGAGGCCTTCAGGTCCTCGGGGAGGTGTTCCGCCCCGACGAGGTCGATGAAGGTGGTCTGAGGGTCCAGGGTGGACATGACCACCTTGCTGCGGAGTGTGCGCCCCTCGTCGATGGTGACCCCGGCCACGCGGCCGTTTTCGATCAGAATCTTGTTCACCCCCGCGGATTCCAGGAGCAGGCCGCCGTTCTTGATCACCTCCCTGGCCAGGGCGCCCGCGAATTTGTGTGAACCCCCATAACAGTAACACTTGTTCATGGCCCGGTCGATCATCAAGGGCACCATGAAGCCGAGGCCGGTTTCCCGCGGGTCGAGTCCCCACATGCAGGCGGCATAAAGAAAAATCGCCCTTACCTTGTCGTGTTCAAAGGTGTCCGTGATGATATCCAGGGGGCTCATCTCGCCGAGTTCCAGCATGCGCTGGCCGATCTCGGTCTTTTGCATGGCCATGGTGATCTCGATGGGCGCCATGGGGGGGATATACGTGGCCGGCGCGATGATGTCATCCACGATCCTCCGCCATTCGCGGATTACCTTGCCGAAGGTCACCGCATCCTTGAAGGAGTACTTGAGCAGGGAATCCTTGGTGTCCTGCAACATGCGGGTCAGCAGGATGGACGAGCCGTCCTCAAAGACCATGCCGAGCTGGGAATTGGGCTTGATCCAGTTCAGAGACGGGCCGTCCAGCTGGAAGTCCCTCATCACGGGCATGTAGTCCACCATCATGTGGTAGAGCACATGAGGGTTGGAGGCGTAGCAGGGATAAAGGTTCTCTTCGGTGGCCAGACCGCCTCCGGCCTCGTAGCGCCGTTCGCAGACCGCTACGTCCAGCCCCGCCTTGGCAAGATACGCCCCGGCCATGAGTCCGTTCGGGCCTCCGCCGATGATGACCACGTCGAACTCGCTCTCTCGGGGAAACTCCTGCTGCATGTGCCCGAACAGATCATTCGGATCGTACGAGAACTCTTCTTTGGTCTTGAATGCTGCCATGGGGTCGGCCTCCTATACCTTGGATTTCTTGTTCGGGTCTGCAGAGATCTTGCCCTCTTGAGGGATGTATTGAGGAGCCGGGTACCACCATTCCGCCGGCTCCACAATGCCGTCCTCGATCAGGATGTGCATCAGGTTATAGGGGATGGCCATCAAACAGAGGCCGCCGGGGTGTCCCGAGGTCTGGTGTGCATGGTACAGGCCCTCTACGGGAGAGCGGTAGCGGGCAAGCTCCGGAATCGGACGGTTTTCCCATAACTGGTCCTCGCAGTGGCGGCTCCCCGCCCATGTGCCCCCGATGAGCCCGGAGTTGCGGTACTCGACGTCGCGGCCGGTGGCGAACCAGTGGTGGATGATGTTGTCCTCATCGAGGCCGTCGAACATGCTACTGTGACACTGGGTCAGGTATTGTCCGAGTTCATCCCTGTACTTGTCGATCGCGTCCTCTCCCTCGACGTGATAGTCGGGCGAGGTGAGCGCCATTTCAATGGGCGCCGTAATGTGTCCCTTCGGATGATATCCTTGACAATCGGAAGGGTCGAAGGCGAGCGACGGGGCCTGGAACCACATCTTCTGCTCCGGCGGGAGGGTGGGCTTCGTCTTGTAAGAGTCGCAGTCCGCAACATCCGCATAATAGATCTCCCGGGAATCACAGGGATAGATCCCGCCCCAGGGGTATTTGTTGGGCCCGACATAGCGGGTGTCGGAAAATTCCGCGAACTTGGCGTTGTATCGGAGAGGCTTCTTGACGAGATACTGCGACACGTAGAGCGTTTGGTTCTTGAGGCTGATGTCCTTGATCTTCCGGATGATGCCGGGATCGAGGTGCTTGGGGCCTACCAGCTTCAGGAAGGTCTGATGCACGTCGCATGCGGAGATCACCGCCTTGTTTGCCCAAATGTTCCTGCCTCCGATTGCGGCATGCTCTTTCAGCCGGACGCCGACGGCCCTGCCGTCATCGATGAGGATCTCGTCCGCGGGGCAGCAGGTGCGCACCACGGCTCCGTGGGCGACGGCGCATCGGTGGATGGCGTGAAAGTATCCGTGCAGGCCGCCCCGGGGATAGCTGGTCCTTCCCGTGTTGGTCAGGATGAGGAGTTGGACGCAGTGGATGGCCGGGATGGCTACGCCCTCCCAGTGTCCGGCTGCACCGGACGCCCATGCCGCGTAGGCCATGGCGGTCTTCCAGTGCTCGGTTTCGCAATATTCGTCGAGGATGTCGAACATGGTGCCCTGGCGCAGTTCCGGGCTCCAGATTTCGGGCTGGTGTTCCTTGTACACCTGCATATAGGGAACATTGTCATCCGTTACCTCGACCTCGGGCGGATGGGGCGGGCACCAGAAGGTGGCGCGCAGAAGCTCCTTGGTGTAAGGAGGCGTTCCGAAAAGGCCCGCAAGCTTGCCCCAGCCCTCCATGTCCTTGTCGGTATACCTCCGCCATCCGTCCGTACAGGCCATAGAGGTGGCCTCCGGGGTCAGTGGATCCATTGGATCCCAGTTCATGCGAAATCCGTACTTGTACAGCTCGAGTTGATCGAATCCGGGGGCCGGCGAGGCGTACATGAGCATGGCGTGGGGATAGATCCGGACACCGGGTATGGGCTCCTGGGTCTCACAGGCCCCCCCGCATTCCGTCTTCTCCTCCAGCACACAGACGCTCAATTTGCTCTTGGCCAGGTAAGCCGCGGTCGCCATTCCGTTGGGACCGCCTCCAATGATGACGACATCGTATCTCTCATCCTTGCCCATAAACGCCTCCTCGATGAAAGGATAGTTGTGATGGTAGAGGGTTCAAAGATGTGCGGATCTTGGTTTGAATCACCAATTGACCGTATGTTGATGGTATCGAGGAACATTGGAGAAGTCGTCAGTTGAGAGTAAAAAAAATGTAAAAACAATGTCAAGCAAATGGCGGGCCTATTCCTCACGGAACGGGTTCTCCTCTTCCCTGAGCAGCAGATGTTTCATCGTCTTGCCGAGAGCGTTTCGAGGCAGGGGATCGGTGCGAATCTCCCAGTGAGCGGGAACCTTGTAATAAGCAAGGCTTTCGCCCACCCACCGGGCCAGTTTTTCCGGATCGAGATCCCTGTTTGCCTGCGGCACTACCACGGCCTTGACCTCCTGTCCGAGTTCCTTGTGATCCACGCCTACAACGGCCGCTTCAGCGACGTCCGGGTGGGCAAGAAGGCGATGTTCGATTTCGGCTGGATAGATGTTCTCGGAGCCCCGAAGGATCAGATCGCGGGCGCGGGAATTGATGACGAGGTGCCCTTCTTCCATGCGCCCGATATCCCCTGTGCGGAGCCAGCGGCCGGGCAGCAGTGCATGGGCGGTTTCCTCCGGGCGGCGCCAGTACTCGAGCATGACCATGGGGCCCCGAATGTGGATTTCTCCATCCATGCCCTCATCCAGGGCGCGTCCCTCCTGATCTCGAATCTCCAGCTCCACCGTCGGCAGGGGTCGCCCGGAGGAGTAAGGCTTCTCCTTGAGTTCCTCGCCGAAATTGAGGGTGGCCAGGGCCGTACACTCGGTCAGGCCGTACCCGAGGGCCGCGCTTTCGCCGGCGTTGGGAAAGGCCCGTCGAAGGCGCTCCTGGAGTTCCCGGCTCATGGGTGCCCCTCCGGAACCGACGGTCGTAACGCTGGACAGATCGTAGTCCCCGAGCCTCGGATGGCCCACGAAGCGATAGGCGATTGTGTTCATGGGCCCCCAGTTGGTCACCCCTTCATCCTGGATGAGTCGCATCGCCTCGACAGGGTCGAAGCGACCCTTCATCCAGACCGATTTGATGCCGGTTGCAAGGGCAATGGCCGCGCCGGCATAGAGCCCGGACACATGAAACAGGGGGTTCGTCACCAGGCTCGCCGGAGCCTCGGGAGGTGGAAGATCCCTGCATTGGAGAGCCCGCATGCCATGAAAGATCTGAAGGCCGATCAGGGAAACGATATTCCGATGCGTGTTGACGACCCCCTTCGGGCGGGCCGTCGTTCCGCTCGTGTACAGGATGCATGCAGGGTCGTCTTCAGCGATGGGCGTGGCAGGCAGGGCGGCGGCCGGGTCGTAGCGTAGCAAGGATTCGAAGTCCTCCTCGATCCGAATGACGGGCACAGGAAGGGAGACGTCTTCAACGCGGAGCAGACGCTTTTCGTCGCCCACCAGAACCTTGGGTTGCACATCCTCGAGACCGTAGAGAATCTCGTCCGCGACCCACCAGCCGTTCATCCCCACGGCGATGGCGCCCAGGGCGATTGTCGCCCAGAAGGTGATAATCCATTCCGGATTGTTCGCGGAGAGGATGGCGACTCGATCGCCCTTTCCGATCCCGTACCTGTCCTGCAGGGCCTTGGCCACGGAGGCGACCGCCCTCCGATGTTCCGCGTAGGTGATCCGTCGGCCGTCGTAGATGATGTACTCTTTGTCCCCGAAGGCTTCCGAGACTTCGATGAAGGCCCGCAAGGAAGGTGCGCGGTTCCGGAATACCTGCATGGGTTCACCCAGTACGAGCGCTTCCGTCACTGAAAAAGGGCCGTCCGGCGCAGTGAGGGCCCTTTCGATGGCAAGGATTTTCTGCAGGTCCGTTTTCAATATGTCCTCCTGAGTGCGTGCTGTTTTCGATAGGTTGCCTCAAAATGCGTCCGACGGCAAATAGGATTGTAAAAACAATGTAAAAAGAAGAAACAGGGGTTTCCCTTGACAAGGGTTCTCGGATTGAAATATGTAAGGATAGACTACTAGTGTCGGCTGCGTTGTCAAGGTGTGATAGTGTAAATATATGGATCGGCCCGCTTTTGCGATCCTTCCTCTTTCCAGAGAATGCGAGCGAGGGCATCACAATGGATTTTGCCTTAACGCCGGAGCAGGAGAAATTTGCCGAAGAATTTCGTACCTATCTGAAAACGGCGATGACGCCGGAGTTGATCGCGGAAATGGAGGAGATGGGGGAGTACGGGGGGCCGGTCTCAAGGG
>WFRX01000250.1 GCA_015486285.1 bacterium | reverse complement strand
GCCCTGGAGAGCACAGGCAGAAACTCCCGCGCCCCCCCCTTCGGGTCCGCGCTCGGGATCCCGTAGCGCCTGACCGAATGGGTGATATCGAACACGACCGGGAAGCCCGTTTCGTTCAGGTGATAGAAGCTCCTCGGGTCGACGATGAGGTCGTTGTACCCGAAGGTGTACCCCCGTTCCGTCAAGAGAATCCGGTCGTTTCCCGTGTCCAGGGCCTTCCGGACCGGCTTCATCATGTTCCCGGGGGCGAGGAACTGCCCGTGTTTCAGGTTCAGCACCCTGCCGGTCCGGGCCGCCTCTTCGATCAAATGGGTCTGCATGCACAGGTAAGCCGGTATCTGCAACACATCCAGGACCTCGGCCGCCGGTTTGACCTGCTGCGGGTAGTGTACGTCCGAGATCAAGGGAAACCCGAATTCTTCCCTGACTCGTTCCAGGACCTTGAGCCCTTTGTCCAATCCCGGCCCACGGTAGTTCTGCAGGGCACTCCGGTTGTCTTTTTCAAAAGAAGACTTGTAAATAACAGGAATACCGAATTTTTCAGACAGCCGTCGGAGCCCTTCCGCGGTCCGGAGCATGGTGGTTTCTTCTTCGACCACACAGGGGCCTGCGATCAGGAAGAGCCGGGGCGCTCCGCACTCGATCTCGCCGACTTTCACGATCCTCTTGCGCATGCCCATATCTTTAGGCCATCCCCCGGTTCTGGTCAACCTCGACAGGATAGAGGAAGGGCCGCAGGATGGCAAGATTCCTTTCCGTGGCGCCCCGATGCCCGGCCAGGATTCCGTAAGCGGCCCGACCGACTTCCTCCCTGTACCCCGGATCCCGGATCAATCTGCCGGCCTCCTCGAGAAGCTCTTCCCCGTCCCCCACCCGGATGCCTCCCGCCACATCGAGCAGCCTGTCCACCGTATCGGCGATCTTCTCCGTGTACGGGCCGAAAAGCACCGGTTTCTTGTACAGAATCGGCTCCAGCGGATTGTGGCCGCCGATGGGGACGAGGCTTCCTCCCACAAAAACCAGGTCCGCCGCCGCGTAGATATCCGCGAGTTCCCCCATGGTATCGAGAACCAGGACCTCCACATTGTCGCCGTTCCCGCCTTGGGCCCGCCTGCGCGTTCTTCGCTCGGTCGTGACGCCCGCCTGCTCGCACATGCGATACAGTTCCCCACAGCGCTCGGGGTGGCGCGGCGCCAGCAGCAACTTCAGGCCGGGCGTTTCCCGTTTCAATTTCGCGTAGACGCTCAGCAGGACCTCTTCCTCGCCGCGGTGCGTGCTGCCGGCCACGAACAGGAGGCTGTCTTCTCCCATGCCCATGCTCTCCCGAAAGGCCCTTCGCTTCCCGTCCGGGTTCTCCGGCGGGGGAAGGTCGAACTTCATGTTTCCCGTCAGGTACACCCGCCTGGGATCGGCTCCAATGCGGATGATCCGGAGGCAATCGGTCCGGGTCTGCATGGCAAAGACATGTACGCTCAGGAGCACGTCCCGCACGAAGAAGCGAAACCATCCATAGCGCCTGCAGGACCTTGCGGAGATGCGGCCGTTGACGATGGCCGTGGGGATCCCCTTTCTCCCCAGCATCAGCAGGAAGTACGGCCAGATCTCCGTCTCCGTGTGAAGGAAGAAGCGGGGTTGCACGCTCCGCAGGGCCAGCCATACCGGAATCGGATAGTCGAAGGGAAAACAGCCGATTCGTGCCTCCGCCCCAAACTCCCTCTTCGCCGCGGCCCGCCCGTCGGGGGTGATCGAGGAAATCAGGATCGGGAGGCCGGGGCACATCCTCTTCAGCTTGCGAACAAAGGGCACCGTCGCAAGGACTTCGCCCACGGAGACCGTGTGGATCCAGAAAGGCCTTTCCTCCCGTTTCCGCGGCAAGCCCTTCAACCCCATGCGCTCGAGAAAGGCTGTCCGGCGATTCTTCACAGTGACGATTTTCCACAGCAGCCAGGGCAGGATCAAAAGGGAGACGAGCACGATCAAAAAGGTGTACACCCATAACACCCAAGCTGGGGCACGTTGTTCTCTTCTCACGTCTGCCCGCATCGTCTTGCGCACCCGCGCCCTCGGAACCGTTCGCCCGGTACGGCCGGTACCGGCATACCCCTCCTATCTCCGAACCTCTTTCAAGATTACTCGAGGGCGTCCACGAGATCAATCGAAGCGGCACCTGAAGGCTGATGCCCTCTGCCGATCGAAATCGAGACGCTGGAGATGGGGTTACAGATCGCTCAGGCATGAGCCGCGCCGGGAGACCGTGGCGATCGTACCGACAGCCGTTCGATTCGAAAACGGAGAGGCACCAGGGACCGCGCCGGACCGTCCCGGACGCAGTGCGGAGGGGCATTGGGCCCGGGTCTTCTGTAAGCAGCCTGGACCGCGCGCCGAGGCCCCGCCGTCGGCGTGGCTCTCGGCGCGGCAACGCGGAATGCGAGGGCGATCCCCGCAGGGATCAATCGCCCTTGACGAGAATCCTGCCGGTCGTCTTGCGGATCTCCCCGCCCGACTTTGCTTCGACCGTGTAGGTGTAAGTGCCCGGATCGGTGAACCGAAGGCTCGAGGTACCCCCGAAGGTAATCCAGCTCGTCACGTAGCAACCGCCGGTCATTTCGAAGCCGGTGGGGGCGTCCGTCACGTCATCGCACTTCTTTCCTTCCTGGAAGGACACCTTCACGCACTCCACGGTCCTCGCCCAGTTCAGCCAGACCACAACCGCCCCTTTGGAGACGGTCAGGGTGGGCGGCTCCAACCGGATCGGTTTGGTCAACTCGCCCGCTCCGGTAGCAACCCCCCCGAAGATCCTGATGAGTTGGCTTTCTTCGGCATTGGCCGGCCGGTGATCGACCGCCGCCAGCATCGTGGAAACCAGGAACAACAGCACTGTTACAATAATTGTCCGCTTCTGCATCATCTTTCCTCCTTCTTCGTGTGAATTGCACCCTTCCTGCACGGCACCTTTCAAGTCTCGAAACCTATCCAAATCAGGCATGGCAAGTCAAGCGATTCCCCAAATTGTCTTTTGTTCCGCCTCCTTGACTCCTATCCGGCGGCGTCGTTATATTGATCGGGAATCCCCTGATATTTATTTGATACTTATTTCCTTCTTATCGGATTGGATTCCTCCTGAGGAAAGGAAGATTCATGAGACGGCCTGGATTCGGAATTCTGGCGGCGGTATTCGGCCTCTTGTTGACCGGGGTTGCAGGGACCCAGCAGACACACGAGGCCCCGAAAATCACCAAGGAACAGCTCAAGCTGCTGCTTGGGAAACCCGACGTGGTGATCCTGGATGTCCGCCTGGACGAGCAGTGGAGATTCAGCAACCGCAAAATCCCGGGTGCGGTACACGAAAACCCGGCCGTTCCCAGCACGTGGATGGACAAGTACCCGAAAAACAAGACAATCGTCTTGTACTGTGCCTGACCCAAGGAATCCACCAGTGCCAGGCTGGCACGCAAGTTCAAGGCAAAGGGCTATCCGAAGGTATTCGACCTCAAGGGGGGATGGCGGGAGTGGGAGAAGGCGGATTTCCCCATCGAGGAGAAGAAGAGCGAGCAGCCCGCCATCGTGCAGTCCTGCATAGACTGCCATACGAAGGAGACGCCCTCGATCGTTGCCGAGTGGAAGCGGAGCAAGCACAGCACCAGCATGGTCAGTTGTCTGATGTGCCACGGCGTGCAGCACACGTCGGCGAAGGATGTGGACAAAGCGGGTACCGTGAAACCGGAGCTGTGCATCATGTGTCACGAGCCCCAGGGCATACAGTTCGCCGCGGGAAAACACGCGATGGCCTGGAAGGCGGTCCAGACCCTGAAGGAGGCCCACTGGCAGCCCATGGCCTTCATCGAAGGAATCAAGGGCTGCGACAGTTGTCACAAGATCGGCTTCAAGAGCGAGAAGGAGATCCATGAACTGCGGACAGAGGGGGCAGGTTTCGGGATTGCCTCCTGTGACGTCTGCCACACGCGCCACTCTTTCTCCGTGGAAGAGGCCAGGCAGCCGCAGACCTGCCGGGTCTGTCACCGCGGCTTTGACCAGCCCTTGTGGGAAATGTATGCCTCATCGAAGCACGGCATTCGGCATGCATTGAAGAGGGAAGGCGCACTCCCGGAAAACACGCTCACCCCGACCTGCCAGGACTGCCATATGCAGGCAGGCGACCACGGCGTCAAAACCGCCTGGGGATTCCTGGCCGTCCGCATGCCGATGCCCGAGGACAAAGAGTGGGCGGCGGCCCAGACAACCATCATGCAGGCCCTTGGCATGCTCGACCCGAAGGGCAAGCCCACCCCGCGGTATCAACGCATCAAGGAGCTGGACCTTGCACGCCTGACGAAGGAGGACTGGCAGAAAGAACGCGACAGGATGAAGAAGACCTGCCTCGAATGCCATCCGCCCGTGTTCGTGGACCGTCTGTTCGAAAACGCCGACCGGATGGTCATGGAATCGGACATCCTCCTGGCCAAGGCGATACGCATCGTCTCGGGCCTCTACAAAGACAACATCGTGGCCAAACCCTGGAACTATCCGTACTCGTTCCCCGATTTTTTCGCCGTTCACGACGCCCGGACACCCATCGAGCAGAAGCTCTACCTGATGTTCTTGAAGCATCGCATGAGCGCGTTCCAGGGCGCCTTCCACACCAACCCGGACTACGCCCTCTGGTACGGCCTTTTCGAATTGCGTGTCGATCTCGCGGAGATCAGCGCCCTCGACAAACAGCTTCGTGCGAGTGCGAAAAAACGGAAATAGCGCTTCGAAGAGAGACAATGGAAAGCATCGGGGGGCCCGGGGAGCTGACTCGTTACGCAAGGGCCTTGCGCATGGCCTCCGCCGACAACGGCTTGCCGTGGGACGGATAAATCGTCTTCGCTCCCCGGTCCAGCAGGGCCTTCCAGCTTTCCTTCAACCTCGGAAGATCCACCGCGAAAATCGGCAGCCCTGGACCCAGCCGCATGGGAAGCCCGTTCATGGCCATGTCGCCCACAAAGGCCTCGCCCGTATCCAGAAGAACGCTCACGGAGCCGGCCGAGTGACCAGGCGTGGGGATGACCCGGCCCGGTATACCGTATGCCTCCAGGGACATCTCCTCGTCCGTGAGGACGACATGCACCTCGGAGCTCGGGAACCGGATCATCGGCGCCAGGAGAGACAGTACCTTGTTCAGGGCCTTGCCCCACCCCGTAACGCCGGGAGGAACCCGTACGAGACCCTTCTCCAGGTTGTCCTTGTCCGCCTCGTGCATGGCGATCTGCGCGCCGGTCATCTCCTGGATCTCCCGGGCCGAACCGATGTGATCGAAGTGCCCGTGGGTGATCAGGATGAGCTTGATTGCCTCCGGTCTGATCGAGGCCTTGCCCAACCCTTTCCTGAATTTCGCGGCTTGCTTCGGCCCCCCCGCGTCGATCAGGATCGTTCCCCTGTCCTGGAGAACGAAGCAGTTCGTGCCGCCGAGGGGCATCGACAAAATTCGGGTCGCCATAACCATCACTCCTTCCGTCTTGACCTTAGGCCTGGAGTTCTTATTGTGATACGTATCAAGGGGGCTTTTCAAGTGGCATATTGTACCGTGGGCCTTTGACCATGAAGGGCTTTTCCGATAAGAATGCGGGGATGACTTTTTGATGTTTTCCCGGCATCTAGCCGGCCATTGCACATCACGAATCGATCAGGGGAGAATGAGATGTCGACCGGAAGCCTTCATGCGGTGATCCTGGCAGGAGGAACCGGCACACGTTTCTGGCCGCTGAGCCGGGCGCTCATGCCGAAACAGCTGCTCAGCATCGTAAGCGACTGCAGCATGCTGGCCCTGACCCTGGAGAGGGCGACGGCCCTGGTCCCGGAGGACCGGCTCTGGGTGGTCACCACCCGCTCCCAGGCAGGAGAAATCAGGCGGGAACTCGACTCCCTGGGCTTCGGCGAGGCCCGGCTTCTCGAGGAGCCGGCCGGCAAGAATACCGCGGCAGCCATCGGCCTGGCCGCCGTTCACGTCCTTGCAGAGGACCCGCAGGCTCTCATGGCCGTCTTCCCCGCGGATCACTACATCCTGGATTCGAAGCGTTTCGCGGCCCTCATCCGGAAGGCAGAGGAAATCGCATCCCAGGGCGGGCTCGTGACGCTGGGAATCAAGCCGACGCGCCCGGAAACAGGCTATGGCTACATTCAGCGCGGCGCCCCTCTCGAGGATGAAGCGGGCGAAGGATCGCGGCCAAAGGCTTTCCAGGTGATCCGGTTCACTGAGAAACCCGACCGGGCAAGGGCGGAGACGTACCTGCAATCAGGGGACTATTACTGGAACAGCGGGATCTTCATCTGGAGGGCGGATCGCTTCCTCGAGGAAACGGAACGGCACCTTCCCGACCATCACAAAGGGTTGCGGCTGATCTCGCAACTCCTGAAGACCGGGGCCGGCTCGATCGATCGCATCGCGGAGATATACGACGGGTTCGAGTCCATCTCCGTGGATTACGGGATCATGGAGCGCAGTGACCGGGTAGCCGTCATCCCGGCGGAGATGGGATGGAGCGATGTGGGAAGCTGGGAAACCGTCCGGGAATTGCTTGACAGGGACGAAAACGGGAACATCCTGCAGGGGGATGTGCTGGCCCTGGACACCAGGAATTGCCTGGTCAGGTCCGACGAGCGGCTGGTGGTCACCCTGGGGGTGGAAGGCCTGGTCGTCGTAGACACGGCGGATGCCCTGCTGGTCTGCAATGAGGCCTGCAGCCAGGATGTACGAAAGATCGCGGAGCAGCTTCAGAAAGAGGACCGTGCCGAGTCGAAGATCCACCGCAAGGTGGACAAGCCCTGGGGGGCTTACAAGGTGCTCGATTCCGGGGACACCTACCAGGTGAAATGGCTGGACGTAGTGCCGGGCGCCCGCCTGAGTTACCAGGCGCATGAACACCGCTCCGAACACTGGGCCGTCGTCATGGGCACGGCCACGGTGACGCTGGATGACGAGATCATCGAAGTCCCCTGCGGGGAGCATATCTACATCCCGAAGCGTGCGAAACACAGGCTGGAGAACCGGGGCGAGGCGCTTCTTCGCGTGATCGAGGTTCAGTCCGGAGACTATCTCGGGGAGGACGACATCGTCCGGTTCGAGGATGATTACGGCCGGACTGGATGATTTGACTATCTTGTAACAGGCAGGAAGCCACTGGCTGCATCGGGAAAGGCGCACTGGGCCGGGAGATTGCTTCGCTTTGCTCGCAATATCCGTAATCGGGCGAAGGGATTGCCCTCTTGCCGCCGGCCCACTCCCGATTCGTGGGCTGCGAGGAGCATACGAGGAGGACGCGCTTCCCCATCCTCGTGGGACATTGCGAGGAGCCGGAGGCGACGCGGCAATCCCCCAGCACACTGTGCCGGTG
>WFRX01000249.1 GCA_015486285.1 bacterium | reverse complement strand
GGTGAGAAACACGGTCGCCCTCATGCCGTGTTCCCGGAGAAGGGGGTAGGCCTCTTCGTACACGCTGCGGTATCCGTCATCGAAGGTAATGGCGACGGCGTCCGCCGGAAACGGCTCCGTCTTCCGAATGCATTCCACGATCCCGGCGAGGGGAATCGTCCTGTAACCTGTTTCCATGAGCATCTTCACGCTCCGCCGGAAGAAGCCCGGGGGGAAGGAAATAACGGAACGTCGATCATCGATATCGTGAAAGGTCAGGATCGGAAGCGAGCCAGCCATTTTCCCGGTATCTCCGCATGGATGAGACGGTGCTTCCAGATCAAAAAGTTCCGGATGCAAGGCAGAATACGGGAGAAGGCGGTTGTGTGTAAAGGGGCGGGGCGCCCCATGGGCTCACGAGAGCGGAGGCGCAACGGACGGGTCTTCCCCTCTCATTGACACGCAAGGGCCCTTCATTCCATACTTCTTGCCGTTTCCGGATGAATCGACCTTTCCCTGAAGGGTTCCCATATAATGAAGCTGTTTCGGCCGGGTTCGTCGTGGTCCCAGCGCGTTGCCCATGCAGGTGTCTGGGCCTTTGCCCTCCACCTGGCGGAACAGCTCGTCATTCTCTGCCGCCTTTTTGTGCTGGCCGTCTTGCTCGTTCCCAGGGACTTCGGCCTCTTCGGTATGGCCCTGTTCACCCTTTTCGCCCTGGAGACCCTGTCCGGCACCGGCTTCGAACAGGCCCTGATCCACAAGAAGGAAGAACTCAAGCCCTACCTGGACGTCGCATGGACCGTACTCCTTCTGCGAGGCTTGCTGCTTGCGGCCCTTCTCGTTTGCGCAGCCCCCTGGGCCGCCGCATTCTTCGAAGAACCGGATGCAACCCGTCTCATCCGCACGCTCAGTCTCTCCTGTCTCTTGCAGGGGCTCACCAATATCGGGGTCGTGACCTTCCAGAAAAAACTCGAGTTCCACAAGGAATTCGCCTTTCGTTTCAGCGGCATTCTCGTGGACCTCCTGGTAGCCGTCACCGCAGCGTACGTACTCCGAAGCGCCCGGGCCCTCGTTCTCGGATACGTTGCCGCGGACCTGACGCGCCTGGTGGTATCCTACTTGATTCACCCTTTCCGCCCGCGCCTTCGCTTTGACTGGACCCGGGCAGCGGAACTGTTCGATTATGGGATGTGGGTACTGCTGTTCAATATTACCGCGTTTGCAAGCGTGAACACGGCAGGCATCGCGATCGGGAAGATCGTCGGAGCCGCGGCGCTAGGATATTTCCAGATGGCCGAGCGGATCCCCAACGTGGTGGTCCGGGGGCTCGCGCTCAGCCTGAGCAATGTGGCGTTTCCGGCCTATGCCGAATTGCAGACATCGGTCGACCGCCTGCGGGAGGCCTACAAGAAGATCGCGGGGGTGTCGGCCGCCATGCTGATACCGGCCGCCATGGGAATCATCTCCATCGGCCACGATTTCACGAGGATCTTCCTCGGACCCAAGTGGATGCCCATGGTGCCGCCGCTGCTCATCCTTTCCGCCGCCGGCGTGGCGACCGGCATCGTCTGGACCGGACAGCCCGCATTTATGGGCGGAGGGCGGCCCCAAGTCGTGTTTCACACCCAGTTCGCCAGGGCCGCCACCGTTCTCCTGTTCATCTGTCCGCTCACATCCCGCTGGGGGATCATCGGCGCCGCCGTCACCGTACTCCTGGGCAGCATCTCCGCCCTCGCGGTCTCCGTTGTGAATCTCCGGCGGCGGTTCCGAATCTCGTGGAAGGCCATGAGCCTCCTGTTCATGCCCCCCCTGGCGGCATCCCTCTGCATGGCCGGCGCCGTCCAGGCACTCCGGATCTTGACCCTCCCTCTGCTCTCCGGGCAACATCTCTGGCATGTCCTCTGGCTTTTCGGCATCATGCTGGCGGGGGGCGCCGTTTATCTGGCCTGTCTCCTTCTCTTCCAGCGCTTCGTCCCGGACTTCGACGCGCTGAAGGGGATCACCGCCGCACTGAGGGATTGAATGGCAGAACCGCCCTTCCTCTCCATCATCATCCCCGCCCGTAACGCCGGTGCGCATCTCGGGCGATGCCTGGATGCACTGCTCGCCTCCTCATACGCCTCCCGGGAAATCATCGTGGTGGACGACGCATCCACGGACGACACCGCTGAGATCGCCAGGGCGAGGGGCGTGACGGTGCGGGAGAGGCCTCGACGGGCCGGCCCCGGCGCCGCGCGCAACGAAGGCGCCCTTCGGGCAAGGGGGGAGATCCTGTTCTTCGTCGATGCCGATGTCCTGGTTACGGAGGGGACGGTCGCGCAGGTAGCCGATCGCTTCCGGGAGGACCCCCATCTGGACGCCCTGTTCGGATCATACGACGACAGCCCTTCTGAAAAGGGCTTTTTTTCGCAGTACAAGAACCTGTCGCATCACTATGTGCACCAGCGATCCGGCGAAGAGGCGGCCACGTTCTGGGCCGGCTGCGGGGCTGTCCGAAAGGAAGCCTTCGAAAGGGCGGGAGGATTCGATCCGAAGCGTTACCCGGCCCCTTCGATCGAGGACATTGAACTCGGGTGCCGGATGAAGGAGATGGGATGCCGGATCCTTCTCGACAAAACGCTCCAGGTGAAACATCTGAAGAAGTGGACACTCGTCTCCCTGCTGCGCGCGGACATTCTTCATCGTGCGGTCCCCTGGTCGATGCTCATAGTCGAGAAGGGGCGCATCCCCAAGGACCTCAATCTCCAGTGGAAGAGCAGGGTCAGCGCGTTGGTCGCGGGATGGCTCGCCCTCATGCTCGGGCTGGCCGTCCTGCAAGGCGAATGCCTGTACGGCGCCCTTCTTTTCGCCGTCATCCTGGCCGCTCTGAACCTGGATTTCTACAGCTTTCTGTTCCGGAAGAGAGGGCTCTCTTTTGCCGTGCTGTCCTTCTTCATGCAAGCCCTCTATTATCTCTACAGCGGCCTGGTCTTCGCATCGTGCTGGACGATCCACGCCCTTTCCGGCCGTTCACGGGCGGAATCATAGGCGCAAGGCCCCCGGAATGCACGGAACAGGGGCGGGCCTTCATCTCCGCAGGGCGGCGATCTTGTTGTAGAACCAGCCGATGAACGACCCCACCAGGGTTCCGCAGGCAAAACCGTAGAGAAACCCGATGAAGCTTCCTGCGAAGGAGACCCGGTACCCGATGAAGTACTGGCTCAATAGGGATAGATGAGGTCCCACGGGCTCGCCTCCCTTCAGAACGAGCCAGTTGGTCGCGAGGAACAACACCAGACCGCAGACGATTCCCAGGGTAAGCCCGAAGACCTTCGCATTCAACCAGAGAACCCCGCTGAACAGCTTCTCGTCAGCGGGCCGGCCTGCTTCCTTTCCTCCGCTCATGCCTCGTTCCTCCCGCGCTTCCGGCGCTTCGTCAGAAATGCTCGAAGAAGTCCCGCAGCGTCAACATCTCGGCCTTTCTCTTCGCCGCATACAAGTAAGCCGCAAGGATGAAATTCCGAAGATACGCAAAGAGCCATCCGAACAGAAAACCCCATGCAAAGGCGTATCCAAAGGCCAGGCAGGCCCCTTGCGTCGTGACCGTATACCCGGGGAAGTACTGTTCCAGGAGTCTCAAATTGGGGCCGACCACTGCCCCACCCTTGACGACCAGCCACAGGGTGGCCAGGACAATGAGGAGCCCGGAGGCGGTTCCCACCGCAATCGCGAAGGCCAGCTTGTCCATTCGGGCGAATACAGGCGCAAGAACATCTTCCCACGACTTCTCGATTTTCCGCTCTTCCAGATACTCCTGTTCCTCATTGACACTCCAAATGTCATGGCGCTCCCCCAGGACATTCTCGGCGGCGAGCATCCCGGTGAGCATCGAATGATCCATATTGTTGTAGCGATGCATGCCGTTGCGGCCGACCGTCTGAAGATTCTCGATCGTCCCGAGGTAGGACCGAATCGTTTCCAGATGTTCCTCATAATTTCGATTGTAAACGGGATACGCCTTTGGCTGACGCACCACGCAGCCGTCGATCACATCGCCTGCGCGAGCCAGGCCGAGAGACTCCAGCTCCGAGGCGGCCAGTGCCCGCAGGTCCGTCTCGGACATCCGCCAGATCTCGTCCCCTTCGTCGCAAAAGTACTCCATCCCCAGACTGGTTTTGTCCGGGTCCGGGACCATGGCCGCACTCCAGTTCTTGAAATTCTGAATGCGGCCCACCCCCACCTCCGGAGTATGCACGTAGATCCACTGGTCGGGAAAGACGTCCCGCTTGTTCAGAATGAGCACCACGATGAGAAACGCGCGGTAAGACAGATTGGCCGCCGCTTCGCACACCTCCTCAGGCGCCCTCGGGTCAAGCATCTCCACGAGCGCAGAGAGGGGCACGCTGGAAATCAGCTCGCGAACCGGAAATTCGCGTTGTCGGTCCTTTTCCAGGGAAATCACTCGAAAAATCCGCCCCTGGTCCGTGCAAAGGCGCCTCACCTCGGATCCCAGCCTCAGCTGTCCTCCCAGGGATTCGATCTCTGCCCGAAACCGGTCCCACATCATTCCCGGTCCTTTCCGGGGATAGCCGAAGACCTCGATCAGGGATTTCGATCTTTGGACGCCGAAAAGGGCGTTGGCCACAGCCGCGGCCAGCGAGAGCCCCTGAATACGCTGCGCGGCCCAGCTCGCCAGGATTTCATCGCAAGGAATGCCCCAGACCTTTTCCGTGTAGGCCTTGAAGAAGGTTCTGTAAAGG
>WFRX01000248.1 GCA_015486285.1 bacterium | reverse complement strand
CGAGACGCGGGACCTCGAGCAGCTCGGTCGGGTTTTCCTGCATGTACCCCTCCTTCTGCAGGAAGCGGAACAGGCCCCGGAGGCTGCTCGCCTTGCGCCGCACGGAGCGGGCCGACATGCCGGCCTGCTTCTTCCCGAGGAAATAGAAGCGCAGGTCTTCGTCCCGCACGTCGCGCAGGGGCCGGCCGAGGGTCCGGGCCGTCCACTGGATGAACTCGACAAGGTCCCGGCTGTACGCGTCGAGGGTGTTGCGGGAAAGGCCGCGCTCCACGCGCAGGTGGTCGAGGTAGGCGTCCAGGAGTTCGTTCACCTTCTGATCGTCCGGTGCCGGCACGGGGCTCTTCCTTCCTTCTTCATCCCTTCTCGAGGAGCCGGTCCTGAAGCTCCTGCAGCTTGTTCAGCGCCTCCAGGGGCGTCATCTCCGGGACGTTGAGCCGCAGGATCTCCTCCGTGACCGGGTGGGGCTCCGGGAAGAGGGAGGGTTGCTCGGCCTCGTCCCCTTCTTCATCGGGCCGCGCGCGGGCCTGCGCGCGGGACGGCGCCAGCCTGGGCTGTCCCGCTTCGTCCCACTGGCCCGTCTCCAGGTTTTCCAGGATCTCCCGCGCCCTGCGGATTACGCGGGACGGCACGCCGGCCAGGCGGGCCACCTGGATCCCGTAGCTGTGGCTGGACGAGCCTTCCATGACCTTGCGCAGAAAGAGGATGTTCTCGCCCCACTCCTTGACGGAGACGTGGCAGTTCTTGATGGTCGGGTACAGGGCGGCCAGTTCGGCCAGCTCGTGGTAGTGGGTGGCGAAGAGGGTGCGGGCGCGGACCTGCTGGTCGATGAACTCCGCGATGGCCCAGGCGATGCTGACCCCGTCGAAGGTGGACGTGCCCCGGCCCACCTCGTCGAGGAGGATCAGGCTTCTCGGGGTAGCCTTCTCCAGGATGTGGGCCGATTCCTTCATCTCCACCATGAAGGTGGACTGGCCGCGCACCAGGTTGTCCATGGCGCCCACGCGGGTGAAGATGCGGTCCACGAGGCCGATCCGCGCGGAAGCGGCCGGCACGAATCCGCCCATCTGGGCCATGAGCACGATCAGGGCGACCTGCCGCATGTACGTGGACTTGCCGGACATGTTCGGGCCCGTGACGATGACCATCCGGTTGTTCTTCCCGTCCAGGTAGGCGTCGTTCGGCACGAAGCGCTCTTCCAGGGACATCTGTTCGATCACCGGGTGACGGCCCTCCCAGATGACGAGTTCGTCCGTCATGGTGATCTCGGGCCGCGTGTAGTTGTTGCGGACCGCCACCTCGGCAAGACAGGCCAACACGTCCAGGGCGGCGACCGACTGGGCGGTCGTGCGGATGCGCAGGGACTGGGCGGCCACCTGGGCGCGGATCTGCTGGAAGAGATCGTATTCCAGGGCCTGCGCCCGCTCCTCGGCCCCGACCACCTTGCGCTCGTACTCCTTGAGGGCGGGCGTGGTGAAGCGCTCGGCGTTGGCCAGGGTCTGCTTGCGGTCGTAGTCGTCCGGCACAGAGGCCAGGTTCGCCTTGGTGACCTCGATGTAGTAGCCGAAGACCCGGTTGTAGCGTACCTTGAGGGAGCCGATGCCGGTCCGTTCGCGCTCCTCGGCCTCCAGGGCCGCGATCCACCGCTTTCCGTCCCGGGAGGCGGCCTTGAGTTCGTCCAGCTCGGCATGGTAGCCCTCGCGGAAGATGCCGCCCTCCCGCACCGTGACCGGGGGCTCGTCCTGGAGGGCGCGGTCCAGGAGAGAGGCGATGTCCTCCATTGGATCGATATGCCTGTGGAGGTCCCGGAGGGCCTCGGCGCCGAGGGCGCCTAGACGGTCGCGGATCCGCGGCAGCCTGGCCAGGGACTCGCGGAGGCTGACCAGGTCCCGCGGGTTGGCGATGCCGAGGCTGATCCTGCTGTTCAGCCGTTCCAGGTCCTGGACCTCCTTCAGGGCGCCGCGCAGGGCGGTCCGTTCGATCTCGCGGGCCGTCAGCTCTTCGACCGCGTCCAGCCTCGCCTGGATCCGGGCGGCCTGCAGCAGGGGGTACTGGACCCACCGCCGGAGGAGCCTTGCGCCCATGGCCGTCTGGGTGAGATCCAGGACGCCGAGGAGGCTGTTCTTCTTCGAGCGGTCCATCCAGGTCTGGACGATCTCGAGGTTCCGGAGGGCCGAGTCGTCGAGGATCATGTAATCCTGGATTGCGTACGGCGTGATGCCGTGAAGATGCCCGGGAAGCTGCTTCTGGGTCTCCTGCAGGTAGACGAGGAGGGCCCCGGCCGCGCAGAGGGCCTTGCGGTAGCCGTCCGCCACCATCTGCCGGATTTTCTGGGGGCCGAACTGCCTTTCGAGGATGGCGCAGGCCGCGTCGAAGGCGAAATGGGAGGAGGCCCAGGGATTCCACAGGGGGGCCTGCCTGCCGCCGTAGATCGGCTCAAAGGTCGTCCGGAGATCCAGGTCCAGGCCCTCCGGCAGCAGGACCTCGCGCGCGTCGATCCTCAAAATCTCGTCCTCGAGGATCGAGAAGTCCTCGGTTTCAGCGATTCGAAAATCGCCGGTGGAGATGTCCACGTAGGCCAGGCCGTAGCGGCCCGCCTCCCGCGGGCCGGGGGGTGCGAGGCAGAGCAGGAAATTGTTGTGGTCCGCTTCGAGATTCTCGGCCTCGAGTACCAGGCCGGGCGTGACCACGCGGGTGACGTCGCGCCGCACGATTCCCTTGGCCTGGCGAGGGTCCTCGACCTGATCACAGATCGCCACCTTGTAGCCCTTGGCGATCAGCCTGGAGATATATCCCGAGGCCGCGTGATAGGGCACGCCGCAGAGGGGGACCCTGTCCGCGGAGTTCTTGTTCCGGCTCGTCAGGGTCAGGTCCAACTCGCGGGAGGCGATCTCCGCATCCTCGAAGAACATCTCATAGAAATCACCCAACCTGAAAAACAGAATGGAATCAGGGTATTGACCCTTAATCTGCAAGTATTGTCTCATCATGGGTGTCTGATCGTTCACCTGCGATCCCCTCAAAACCGTTCTGTACGTCTGCCCTTCTTCCCCCTTGTACATCATTTCGCGTAAAGCTTTCAACACAAATGGCTAACCAACTTGTGGCGCGAAAAAAAGGAGGGAATTGCTTCTTGGGTCTTGACACGCCGCGTCAAATGCTTATTTTGTTCTTGACACATGGCGTCATAATCGGCAAACTCATAATTAACGCACCGCATCATTCATGAAGCAGACCATATCTGTATAAGGGGCGCAGCCCCGGAAAGGAGTCGATCATGCAGACGAACACTGGAGCACTTCGAAATATCTTTGACGGCTTTGGCATCAACTGGAAACATCTCTGTTCCTGGAGGGAGAAGACCTTGACGCGGGAGACGCTGGCGGGATTCCTCCTGTTGGCCTCGACCGGTACCGTACTGGGATACATTATCTGGTGCACTGCGAAGGCGATGCAGAACTACACGGTCCTCGGCCTTGGTTAACCGCCCTCCCTGCCCCCGACCTCCACAACCGGGGTCAGGCCTTGTATTACGACATTTTCGCCTTGTTCCGTGGCGGAATCGTAAAATGTCGTAATGCGAGGCTTGGCCCCGGTTTTTTCTCTCCCCGTTTGGCCCCGGGCCGCCGTTCGGCTGCCGGGCGCACCCCTGAAAGATCTCCCGGCATCTAAGCGGTATGGATGGATGAAGTTGCCCCACCTTTCTTCTTTCCCAATGCCTGGAGGAATCTATGCTGTCAAGGATTCGAGTCGATGTTCGGACGGCGGTCGTCGCCCTCGCCTGTACAATACTTTTCCTCGGGTCGCAGGCGTGCACCCCCTGCAACGATCAGGACGGCGACGGATACGGCAGCCCCGCATCCCCGCTTTGCGCCAACTCCGCGCCGGACTGCGATGACACGGATGCCGCCCGAAACCCCGGTGAGCCCGAGGGTCCGTTCGGGGACAGTACCTGCAGCGACGGCATCGACAACAACTGCAACCTCCTCGCCGACAACGATGAGCCGCAATGCAGCGAAGACGACCTGAACATGACCGCGGAAGATTTCGCGTGCATCCTCGGCTGGAGCCAGATCCCGGAGGACCCGCCCGGGGTGACCTATTTCTTCACCAACCTGAAGGGCTATCTCACTGAGGCCGCCCAGGTCGCCGCCTCCCCCACCGGCGGAACCTTTCCCCCGGGCACGATCATCCAGCTCCTGCCCGAGGAGGCCATGGTCAAGCGGGCGCCGGGTTGGAGTCCCGTGAGCAACGACTGGGAGTTCTTCCGCCTCCAGGTGAGTTCAACAGGAACGCAGATCATCGAACGCGGCGTGAACACCAGGAACCCGCTGCACCCGGCCCCCTGCATCCAGTGCCACACCCAGGCGGAGCCGCAGTGGGACTTTGTCTGCGGCGACGGCGGGGGACACGGCTGCGACCCGCTGCCCTCGTTCGTCACGGACGAGCTGATCGCGAGCCTGCAACAGTCTGATCCCCGCTGCCCGTAATCCAGCAGGGGTCACCCGATAGGGG
>WFRX01000247.1 GCA_015486285.1 bacterium | reverse complement strand
CTTCTTCTCCGGCCTTCCGGACGAGGCCTTGTCCCGGGAAAATATCAAGCAGGTCTTTGACGTAGAGGCGACCGAGATCCGGGCGGATTCGAAGAGTTTTCTCTATTTTCAATAGTGGGGTGACGTTGATATGCCGCCATCTTTCAAGAAGTCCCTGCGGTTCGGTGCATTCGTGGGATCCCTCTCCGATTTGCTTGGGCTCCGTCTCTCCCTCTCGCGGAAAGGACCTGGAACCATGCGGAGAATAGGGGTGCTTGTGGGGATCATCCTGCTGGCAGCGGCATGCAACAAGCCGGCCCGGGAGCGGTCCGAGGGTATGGTGACGCCGCCCCTGGATATGGCGGCATTGAAGAAGGCGCTGAGCTGTGCGAGAGGCGGTACGTCGGTGGAACGGGGCTGGCCTCGGACGATAGACTACATGTACAGGACCTATGATTTTCGAACCGATACCTTCCGGGAGGAAAAGCGGAGCTTCACGATCCAACAAAGGCCCGTCCGGATCGTGCCGCATGCCGTGGGGGTAGCGGAGATCCTGTGGGCGATCTGCCCGAGAGAGAGGCTGATCGCCTTCAACGATCTCTCCGCGGATCCGAAGTTCTGCGTTCTGGCCGATGCGATTCGAAAGAGGGGCCGGATCTTCAAGACGAGGCAGACCGAACGGATCATCGCGTACGAGCCGGATCTCGTGTTCACCGTCTTCTATTCCGGCGCGGAGTTCAAGGAAAAGCTCAAGCAGGCGAAGATTCCGTATTTCGACCTTGGGTATTTCGGGACCATCGAGTCGATCCGGTCGCAGATTCTGCTCATCGGAGCGGTGATCGGCGAAGAGGGGAATGCAGAGTCGCTGGTCAAGTTGATCGACGGGAAAATGCGGGAACTCACCGGGAAGATTCCCGGGGATCGTCTCGGGACCCGGATTCTGTATTATGATGAAGGGGGATACGTGCCGGGCAGGTCATCGAACTTCCAGTCGATCTGCGACATGATTCGAGCCGTCAATGTGGGGTCGGAACAGGGTGTGAAGTCCTGGTCCCAGATCGACTACGAGACGCTCCTCAAATGGGATCCGGATATCATCCTGGTGCCGGAGGGGAGCGGGTTGAAAGGGCAATTGGAGTCGAATCCGCTGCTGGCCCATGCCGGAGCGGTGAAAAAGGGCAAGGTCTTCGCCGTGCCGGGGATCTACCTCCGTATCGACTCCCAGTTCCTGGTCCTGAGCGCCAACTACCTTGCAGGGGTGGTCTATGAAGGGGCCTTCTAGTTCAACCGGACGAAACGCGACGGTGTTGTGCGGAATCCTGATTCTCCTGGTTCTCCTGGGGGGGTTCCTGGCCGTGTCGAACGGTTCCTGGGCGATCGGGAACCAGGATGTCCTGCGGATCCTCTTGGGGAAGTTCGGGCTCTACCACGGGCCTGTGGACAAGATCGAATCGACGATCGTCTGGGAGGGCCGGATGCCCCGTTTGATCGTGGCCTTCCTGGTCGGATTCTCCCTGGCCGCTGCGGGGGCCGTCATGCAGGGCGTCTTCAAGAACCCCATGGCCAGTCCGGGGGTGATCGGCATAAGCTCGGGCGCCGCGCTGGGGGCGGTCGCCGCTCTTTATCTGGGCCTGGCCGCGAGATCCCTTTTCGTGCTTCCCCTGTCCGCGATCCTGTTCGCCCTGGCCACGCTGGCGCTCGTCTTCATCATCGCCACCTCGAGGGGGCACACCTCTATCTCCACCCTGCTGCTGGCCGGGATCGCGCTGAACCTCATCTTCGGCGCCTTGACCTCCTTCGTGATTACGCTGAGCACCCGGGAGTTCGACGTGGGCCGCGTTATCGTGACCTGGCTGATGGGCGACCTGAATAACCGGTCATGGGAGCACGTGCAGATCGTTTTGCCGACGACCGTTCTCGGGCTGATGGGCACCCTGTTCTTCGTCAAGGATCTGAACATCCTGATGATCGGGGAGGAGACGGCCGCGAACCTGGGGGTCAATATCCGGCTGGCGCGCAATATGCTCCTGCTGGCCGCGTCGGTTCAGACCGGGGGCGCCATCGCCGTTTCCGGCGTCATCGGCTTCGTCGGGCTGTTGGCCCCGCATATGGTGCGCGGCCTGATCGGGCCGGACAACCGTAAATTGATTCCCTTGGCCGGCCTGCTCGGGGCGGCTTTCGTGATCTACGCGGACCTCTTTGTCCGGCTCGTTGTGCAGGTGGATTTGAAGATCGGGGTGCTTACCTCGCTCATGGGCGGCCCCTTCTTTCTGTACCTGATTATCCGTTACAGGAATCGTTTTGACTACCTCTAGCGGGATGAGGAACTGTCGATATGTCTTCGATACACAGTGGGTCCGGTTCCGAACAGGGTTCCCTCTCCGATTTGCTTGGGCTCCGTCTCGCCCTCCCCCTACAAAGTCGCCCGGCGCAAATCTCCGAGGGAACCCTGTTCGGAACCGGGCAACTTGAACTCTGCTGCTATGGAAACATAGCGGCAGTTCCCGGTGGATGTGTTCGGGAGATGGAGAGATACGGTCGGTTCGGAGGGGATGCTTCGATTCGATCCGTGGAGTTCCATAACGTGGGGGCGTAATGACGTGTCGGTAGTGAAGAGTGTAGTCGAATCGTATGCGGAAAGGATCCGGTCGATCAAGGCCGAAGTGGAAAAGGTCGTGGTGGGTCAGGATGAGATGATCCACCTGATGATTTATACCCTCTTTTCCAAGGGACACATCCTGCTGGAAGGGGTCCCGGGCCTGGCCAAGAGTCTGGCCGTGGAGACCTTTGCAAAGGTGGTGGGGGGGGACTTCAACCGGTTTCAGTTCACGCCGGATAAAATGCCGAGCGATATCACCGGCACGGTCGTCTGGAACGAGCAGGACAAGGCGTTTCAAGCCTTCTTCGGCCCTATTTTCTGCAATATCTTCCTGGCGGACGAGATCAACCGTGCGTCTCCGAAGGTCCAGTCCGCCCTCCTGCAGGCCATGCAGGAACGGGAGGTCACCCTGGAACGGGAGCGCCACAAGTTGCCGCCTGTCTTCATGGTGCTTGCCACGGAGAACCCGATCGAACAGATCGGCACCTATCCGCTGGCGGAATCCCAGGTGGATCGGTTTATGGTCAAGGTCAATGTCGGGTACCCGGACCGGGATCAGGAAACGGAGTTGATGCGGAGGAAAAATACGAATTTCGAAGAACGCAAGGAAGGCGTCCGGACCCTGATGTCTCGGGAGGAGATCCTGGACATTCAGAAATCCATGCACGACACGGTGAAAGTATCCCGGACGGTCATGGAATATATCATCAACATCTGTCTGGCGACCCGCCCCCCTGCGAACGGGAAGGGGGAGAGCCATCGGCTGGACATCCATTCCTACATCCGGCTGGGAGCCTCGCCGCGTGGGACCGAGTCGCTCCTGGCGCTCGCGAAGGCGCACGCTTTCAGCCGGGGCAGGGACTTTGTCGGGTTTGAAGATGTGAACGCCTGTGCCGTCCATGTTCTCCGTCACCGTATCCTGTTGAACAGCCGGGCGGTCTCAAGGAATGTGACCTCCGAGATGATCGTTGACGAGATCCTGAGGACGGTCTCTCCGTATTGAACGAGTCGATTCCGTCCACTGCGAGCTGAAATGAAAAACGAGAAGGACCTGCTGTCCAAGAAAGAGCTCCTGGAGATCTTCCTGCACCACCGGGTTCAATCCCCTTTTCCCGGCGATTGGGAGAGCATCTACCGGGGTTCGGGCTATGAATTCTGGGGCCTGAGGGAGATGGAGCCGACCGACGATGTGAAGAACATCGACTGGAAGGCCACGGCAAGGACGGGAACGTATTACGTACGGGAGTATCTGGCTGAGAGCTACTACAACCTGATGATCCTGTATGACATCAGCCGTTCCGTCTCCTTCGGCAGAAAGGAATTGATGCAGGCGAATATCGCCGTGTCGTTGGCGTACAGCGCCATCGTGGGCAATAACGGTTGCGGATTGATCCTGTTTGCGGATGATGTGGTCTCGTTTCTGCCGCCGAGGATGGGGTGGCCCCATTTCATGCAGATCCTACAGGCGATCGCCGACGCAAGGCCTGTGCGTTGCGGCACAACGAAGTTGGACCCCGCCCTTGGGAAGCTCGTCGGCGAGGTGCCGGAAAGCCTGACGTTCATCCTGTCCGATTTTCTATTTCCCTTCGACTGCGGCTACCATTTTCAAAGAGGCCTGCACGGGAGGAACAGGCATGAAGTCAAGGCCCTGATTGTGCTCGAGTCATGCGAAAAGGAGCTGCCCGCCGGGGCGAAAGGGCTGATGCCGCTGTCGGATTCTGAAACGAATGAGACCGTATTCCTCGACCTGAGCAAGTGGAGGGCCTATAACGAGTCCAGGGAAAAATGGCTGGCGGAAACCGGGGACCGCCTCGGGAGGGTGGGCATCGATTCCCTGGTTCTCACCCCGGAAGAAGATTTTCGCCGCAAGATCAACGCCTTTATGCAGGGGGCACGGTCCTGACGCGCCAAGGCCGCGGGTCAAAGGTCAAAGGGTCAAATGAGAGACTCTAATGGAGTGGTTGAGAGATGATCATGGAGTTGTCCGGGGAAAAGAAACGGTTGCGAAGGGCAGGGTTTTTTCTTCTGGCAGCGATGCTCGCATTGGGGGCATGGCCTTCGAGAGCCGATTCCGTCTCGACCTTCGGCGTGCCGCGGCGGCCGGGTCAGATACCCGCGGCGATCGATCTGGACGATATCTGGTTTTACGGCGAGGATCATTCCAGGCAAATTCCCGACATCGGCCTCGAATGGCTTGCCGCCGCGTTCGACCGAGATGCCCTTGAGCGCCCTTCCGCCGATTCTTTCGGGTCCGATGGGCGTCCGGGGAAGCGCCTCATCGAAAAGGCGAGGGAAATCGTTCGACGGTTCGATGCGATTGCGGACGTCTTTTACGATCCGAATCTGGCCGAAGACGGCTGTTTCTTCCACCTGCGGGAGGGGCTGAAGCAAGGTGATCTCAAAGATCTGATCCGGTCGGTCGATCTGGAAGAAGGGGTCGCCTACGTGCATCCGACCCTGATCGTGGGTGGAAAGACGGTCGCCTATTTCAACGCCTTTCGGATGCGGTGGAAGACCGGGGTGGAGGAGGCGTCCCGCAAGAGACTTCTGGCGCAGGCGCATGTCTTCGCTGAACGTCCCGGGGAACTCTACCGGGTGGACGTTTTCGCGATCCCTTTTTTCAGGGCCGTCAACCTGCTGGCGCAAGATATCCGCATTGCATCCCTTCGCCCTGTCCTGGTTCCGCTGGAGCCGTCGATCCGGGTAGGTTTGTCCGTGCCCCTCGAAGGATGCCGAATCGGCGACAAGATCCCCTTTGCGCTGCGCGTTGATTTTTCCGATCGTATCCGTCTGGACCCCGGTTCGTTCGTCAACATCAACCTGCGGCCTTCCGGTATCCAGAAGGAGCTGTTCGATCTCAGGTTCGATCCGTACGATTACGTAAAGGCGGCATCCAGGAGCCCCTTGCTGCTCACCGGCTGGCTCAAGATTTACTCGCCCGGAGAGTTCCTCATCCCCGCCGTTGAAGTGCGCTATGAATGCCCCCCTTGTTCGGGGGACAGGAACCGGTCGATCAAGACCAGGCCGATTCCCCTGAAGGTGGCTTCCCTCGTGCCTTCGAAGCTGGAGAAGGCCAAGCTGGCGGTGCCTGTGGACAACGTGAATCCGGATCTGGCCGCCGCACCTTTGGAGAGACAGGCGAGGAAATCTTTCCGCCGGGCGATTGTCTTTTTCCTTCTGGCGGCCGGTCTGCTCGGCTGGACGGCCAGACAGTGGGTTGCCGGGCGGCGGGAGCGAGCGGGGGAAACGGCACGGACGCGGGAAGACGAGCTGGCGGAAAGGCTTCGAGAACACCTGGAGCGGCCTCCGGCGGGGCCTCACTGGGTGTATGCGGGCGAGGCGGGACGGCTGCTTCGGGAGTACCTGGATGCGAGGTTCGAGTTGGGAGGAAATCCCGCGCAGGGCAGCGGCGAGGTATTCACCGGGCGTGTCAGGGGCCGGGCGCCGGAAGAGATTGCATCCCGTCTCGGGCCGATTCTGCGGGAGACGGACCGGGTGGTTTCCATGGAAGCGGCCGAGTACCCGGATCTGGATTCCTGGAGAAGGGACATCCTTGCGCTCGTTGATCTGGCGAGAACGAGCGGGCGGTAAGGAGCGGGCCTCGCGATGCAGGATGTTGAACTGCAATACCCATGGGCCCTGCTGCTTTTGCTGGCCATACCCCTTGTCGTTTATGTAAGGAAGAAATATGTGACCACGACGGAGTTTTCGGGTGTGGCCTTGATCGGCGAGGGACTTCGTCCGGGGGTGGCGAGGAGGATCGGGATGGATGTCCTCGGAAGCTGCGCCCTGTTCGCGATGGCCTTCGCCATTGCGAACGTCCGGTACGCCGGTTACTGGGAGAAGACCTATCTGGAGTCCAAGTGGATCATGATCGTCCAGGACCTGTCCGGATCGATGCAGAGGCCGGCGGGCGGGGGAACCGGCCTGACGCTGGGGGACGTGGCACTGGAAGGGGCGGAGAGCTTTGTGAACATGAGGCAGAAGGATGATCTGATCGGCGTGATCGCCTTCTCGAGCTTTGCGAGGCTGGTCGCTCCTCCCACCTTTGACAGGGAAATACTGAAGAAGAAGCTGTTTCTGATGAGCCGCAAGTCGGACTCGATCGTGCACCGGGAGCTTACCATGGGCGGGGCTACCAATGCCTCGTATGCCGCCTGGCTGGCCCTGAGCGTTTTCTTTGTTCTTTTGCCCGAGGAGTATCAGTTGTCTCTCGATGAGATCGATACATTGCGTCATTCGCTGCTGGGGAGAACCCTCCGGCGGGTGGAGGTGCCGCAAAGGCTGAGAAAGGCCCGCTTCGGTCACGGTATGGCGATCGTGCTCTTTACGGACGGCAGGATCGAGGCCAACAAGAGCGCGGCAGACGTGCGAAAGGGGCTGCCGAACTTCGTGAATGTGGTCAAACTGATCCAGCAGTTGGGCGTAAAGCTCTACTTGATCGTCGTGGGGGGAGACGTGAACCCGGAGGTGAAGACGGCTATCGACAACACGGACGGGAGCGGCCCTGCGGGACGGATCTTCTATATGCCCCGGACATTTCAGCCGGAGACGATCGAGGCCGTCTACCGGCAAATCAATGAGATGGAGAAGAATCGACTCCTTACGAGACTCCAAAAACGCAAGAAGGATACCCGATGGCTTTTTTCGTGGGTCGCCTGGGGCCTTCTGGTCGCCTACTGCCTCCTCGGCCGGACTCCCTGGCTTCGGAGGATGTGACGTCGTCCGGCACCGAAAAAGGATGGGGAAAGATGAAGACAAGGAGATGGATCATTCTGCCGCTCTTGACGGCAGCCGTGTTTATGGCCTTCGGGATCCGGGGGCTCATCGAATACAGGAAGGCGGAGGCGGGGATCGCCCGGAATGAGTCGCTTCGAAAGGCCATCGCAGAGGTGGACCGGATCGAAGACCCCCGGGCGGCCCTTGAAGCCTACCGGGGGATCGTCCCTTCCCTGCCGGAGGTCCGCCTCCGCATTCTCCAGAAGCAGTGGCTCGTGGCCCTCGACATCCTGCGCCAGATCCGGCTGGCCAAGTACAACCGTGTCCTGGAGGACGATGTGCCGGCCTTGTATGCCGGACTGACGGACCGCCTGCATGCCATGAAGGAACTGTGCGGCACCGTACTGACCGACGATACGCCTTTGCGCAACGAGGTCGCCTGGCGCGTATACAACCTGGAAGGGGCGGCGCGACTCCTGGAGGCCTTTACCGTTCTCGAGACGGAAGGAAACTGGAAAAAGGTCGCATCCATGCTGGCCGCATCCATCTCCGCCTTCAAGTCGGCCGTCGAGGCGGTCGATGCCGCGGAGGTGTCGAACCTGGAGAAGGATATGCCGAGATGGAACCTCGAACTCCTGCATGAGGACATCTATGTGAAGAAATTCACGATGGTCCGGCCCGACAGTGAACGTCTGGACCTGCGAGACAATCTCGAAGCGGTGATCCCGGAAAAGGGGGGATACGCTCCGGGCGAACCCCTTGAGAAACGGATTCGAAAGTAGGGCGGGACAAACCGAAAATGGCCCTGGATGCCCCTGGAAGTCTCTGGCTGCTGTTGAGCATCCCTGTATTCCTTTTCGCGTCCCTCTACTGCATCCGTCGGGTGGAGGCCTGGCACAAGGCCTTTGGGGGGAAGCGGGAGAGGCGATCCAGGTATTACGTGGGCACCTGTCTGCTCTGTCTGGTCCTCTTGGCGGTTTCGATGGCCACGGCGCGACCGAAGGTGCAGGTCGAGCGAACGGTCTTCAACCGGAGCGGTATCGATCTCCTCATCGGCATCGACGTGTCCAAGTCCATGCTGGCCGAGGACGCCCCCCTGCCGGACGGGGCCCGGGGGCTGTTCCGTACGGCCAATCGGCTGAACCGGGCGAGGCAATTCGCGCTCGACATGGTCTCCCGGTTGAAGGGGGAGAGGGTCGGGGTGTTCCTGTTCGCCAGCGGAGGGGTGGAGGTTGTGCCCTTTACCCGGGATTACGGCTTCTGCCGGTACATACTGAGGTATATCAACGATGCGGAGATTACCGTGCCGGGAAGCGATCTGGGGAATGCGATCCGTAAGGCCGTTTCCATGTTCGAGGAGGAGGGCGGGGAGGCTGCCAGATTCCTCGTCTTGATCTCGGATGGAG
>WFRX01000246.1 GCA_015486285.1 bacterium | reverse complement strand
GGTGATAATCGACGAAACAGGAGAAAGCGTCAAGCCACTGAAACCGGGGTCATCCATTAAAAGGCCCTTTGTCAAGGGATAGACTACCCCATTCAAGAAAAAGCAGGTTTTTCTTGCAAAGTGCAGTGGTCGATGAACCCGCACTGCTCATCACGACTCCCGTTTCTTCCTGCGCCCGATATCTCGAAGAAGAAGTGTCAGCGAGTCACTCCACTGCACCAGTCATCCATCAGGATCAAGGTCATTCGCATAAAGTACAAAGGGTTTATGCGGACCCCTGTCCGTTTTCCCGGACCCAGAGAATCTTCGGTTCCATGCCGTGTCCAAGCGGTATCGATCACAGATCTCATGGTTATGAGCCAACCCTTGTGTGGTTCACGGCATAGGCAGTCAAGCAACGGAAAGTCTATGGGTGAAACGGCTGCCAATCAGGCTTGGTGGTTCTGCCAACCCCTTGTCTGGTTCACCGTTCCAGCCAATTCGTATCCAAAAAGCTTCTGTCCATCAAAGGCCACCTGATCTCTGATTACATAGTATGCCGCCCGTGCCAGCTTGTGGGCCAGCGCGCTATGGGCCACCATGAAGTTCTTCTTCGACGCCTTGCGTTGATAAAAGGCCCTTGCCTGACCATCAAAGCGCCGTGCGAATTCCGCGGTTTCCGAAAAGGCCCAAGCCAGATATCTGTTGCCGTTCTTCTGATTGCCCTTCCCCTTGTTCTTGCCGTTACCAGAAGGCGTCATGCTGATCGTCGATATGCTTCAATCCCCTGTATTTTTGAATCCCGCATGGATTGGCCAAATGCACCGGATAGCCATTGCCCATCAACAGGTCGACCAGCCAATACCAGTTGACAGTCGATTCAACCACGATGCCCACCAGCTCCTGCCGGTAAGGCTCCAGTGCGGCCAGAATGACATCCGGCCGATTCGGCAATCTTCGCTTATAGACCCTGCGATCCTCCTCATCGCTGATCCCCAGGTAGTTGTTGCTTGAATGAAGATCAAAGGCCCCGTATAGTTTTCCCATTGTGCACCTCCCTCTGAGTGATCGGTGGATATTTCACACTCAGCATAGCAAGGGGCCTATTCCTTGACTATGTTGGGAGGTGCCTTTTACATGATTATCAGGCTTGCCTTATTGCATTTCTGCATTTCCGAGAGGGAGGCTGGCTGTCTCCATGGCGAGGAGGCCGTGATCCCGTGCGGAGGGTCCGGAGGGTCCCCGTCGGCTTCACGCAGACGTGGCCCGGCCGCGCAAATAGGCGCTTTGCCTCGATTTGGCGGTGAAACAGAACCGTGGCCAAGGGGCGAAAAGAGGTGAGCGGAAGCCAATAATGCAATAAGGCAAGCCTGACCCCGGTCCCTCTACTTGAAATTCTGCATTTGAAATGCTAACAACCCCACCCAGTGGCAAGAAGATTTGTGTAAATCCAAAGTTTTACTTGCGATTTGCACAAAAGCCGGTTATTATTAGGGCATGATTAAGCGCGACATCTCAAAAGAACTGATCGAGTGCGCCGCGGAGTACCCAGTGGTCACGATCCTGGGGCCCCGCCAGTCGGGCAAGACTACCCTGGTCCAGATGACGTTCCCGGACAGGCCGTTTTTCTCCTTGGAGTACCCGGACGTGCGCGCCGCGGCGGAAGCCGATCCCCGCGGCTTTTTAAGCCAGACGGAGGACCTGTCTGCGTCGCGCACGCAACAGGCAGGCGGCGCGATCCTGGACGAGGTGCAGAGGCTTCCGGCCCTGCTTTCATACATCCAGGGCATCGTGGACAAGGCCGGGAAGCCGGGGATGTTCATCCTTACCGGGAGCCACCAGCCGCGGCTGCACGAGGCGATCAGCCAGTCCCTGGCCGGCCGGACCGCCATGCTTACGCTTTGGCCGTTTTCCCTCTCCGAACTCCGCCGCTACAAGCCGGACTGGGGGGCATTCGAGCTGATCGTCAGGGGGGCTTTTCCCCGGCTCCACGAAGAGGGTCTCGAGCCTCGCAGGTTCTACAACGGCTACCTCCAGACCTACGTCGAACGCGATGTGCGCGCCCTGATCCATCTGCGCGACCTTTCGCAGTTCCAGAAGTTCCTCACCTTGCTGGCGGGCCGGGTAGGCCAGGTCGTCAACTTCACGTCCCTTTCAAACGACGTGGGCGTATCCGCGACGACCATCAAGCACTGGCTGAGCGTGTTGAAGGCGTCGTATGTCGTGTTCGAGCTGCCGCCGTTCTTCGTGAACATCCGCAAGCGCGTCATCAAGTCTCCCAAAATCTACTTCACGGACGTGGGGCTCGCCGCCTTCCTGCTGGGCATCCATACTGAAGAACAGGCATACCGCGACCCCCTGCGCGGCAACCTGTACGAGAACCTCGTGATTACTGAAATTATCAAAGGGGCCCTGGCCAAGGGAATCAGGCCGGAGATCTATTTCTTCCGTGATTCTCACGGCACAGAGGTCGACCTATTGATCAGGGAAAAGGGCGAGGTCGTGCCGGTGGAAATAAAGTCCGCCGCAACCTTCTCCACCGACTTCCTGAAAGGCCTGGCACGATTCAGGGCATTGGGGCTCCGTCGTGTCGCCGCGGGGGCCGTTCTCTACAACGGCGAGCAGCGATTCGGTATCCGAGGCGTCCGTATCTTCAACCCGCTCCAGGCGCAAGACCTCTGGGACACGCTGACTTCTCCGATCGAGCCGAAAGCACCCTGATTCCCGGTTTCAGCTCAGCAGCCGTATCTGGAAGGGACCGGGGTCAGGCTTGCCTTATTGCATTTCTGCATTTCCGAGAGGGAGGCTGGCTGTCTCCATGGCGAAGAGGCCGTGATCCCGTTCGGAGGATTCCCGTCGGTTTCACCCAGACGTGGCCCGGCCGAGCGAATAGGCGGTCGCCTCGATTTGGCGGTGAAACAGAACCGTGGCCAAGGGGCGACAAGAGGTGAGCGGAAGCCTATAATGCAATAAGGCAAGCCTGACCCCGGTCCCTCCAAGCTCCAGCCCTTTGTTCAATGAGCATCGGAATGTGGCCGGGATTACAGCTCTCCGAACGGCAGGGCCGTCACGCCTGGGCCGAGAGGAAGCACTATATCGCCTGGATGCACCACGAATCCCGGCAATGCCTTGTCTCCAAAATCCTTCTGGAATATCTTGATTGCGGAGGCCATGGTCGGGCGTGGAGTGGCTGACAGCTTTACCTCGATGGGCACCAGCTGTCCATCGGTCTCTACCACGAAATCCACTTCCGTCCCCGCGGTAGTCCGCCAGAAGTAGACTTGCGGGTCGATGCCGCGATGAGTAAGGGTCTTCACGATCTCGGAGAGTACGACGGTCTCCATGATAGCGCCTCCCATGGGACCGGAAGCCGCATGTTCGGGGTCTTTCAGACCGGCAAGGTAGCAAAGTGTGCCCACGTCCGTGAAATAGACTTTCGGTGTCTTGACGAGCCGTTTGCCGACGTTGGCGAAGTACGGACGAAGTACGATCACTTGGTAAGTGGCTTCCAGCACGGACAGCCATGCCTTGGTCGTGTTGACCGCTACTCCGAGGTCCCGGGCCACATCGGCCAAATTCAGGAGCTGGGCACTTCTGGCCGCCAAAGCCCGGAGAAAATTCTGGAACTGGGATAGGTCCCCTACCTGCCGGAGTGTGCGCACGTCCCGTTCGAGGTAGGTCTGGACGTAACTCCCATGCCAGAGGTTTGCGTCCCGCCCGGGATGCGCGGCAAGCTCCGGATACCCACCTCTTAGGAATCCTTTCCAAAGATCGCGATATGCGAGGGGGTTTTCTGGAGATAAGCGACGAGTGGACTCCCATGGCAGGGATATTTGCGGTCTTCCCTCAGCCTCCCGCCTCGAAAGCGGCAAAAGGCAAAGCATCGCGGCACGGCCCGCCAATGACTCGGTCACCTTCTCCATGAGCAGAAGGTTCTGCGAGCCGGTCAACAGGAATTGTCCGCTCTTGTGCCGGACGCCGTCGATCTTCTCTTTGATATAGGGAAGGAGATCCGGAGCGTACTGCACCTCATCGAATATTACGGGAGGCGGGTACATTTCGAGAAAACTACGCGGATCCCCCTCAGCGGACGTTCGAACATCCGGCGGCTCCAGGGACACGTAACGGTAACGCCTTCCGAAGAGGTGCTGCAATAGCGTCGTCTTGCCTGACTGGCGCGGTCCGGTCAACACCACGGCGGGGAACTCGGAGGCCGCCTTCCTGAGGACCGGCTCCAGCGATCTTTTTATATACGTTGAACTCATGCCGAATCTCCTTGGTGAAAATTATGCATTTCAAATGCAAAATGTCAAGCGAAAAAGCCGAAAGTCTTAAGGATTGCCTTATGAGATGCAGGCAGACATGCACAGGCGACACCCACAACGGTTTCCGTTCCACGGCCGTCCCGCTGTCTGGTGGTTTTCCTCCCGCCGGACAGACTGCCTGTCCGGCTTTCGACGGATACCTACCGGAGGAGTCCTCGAATCGTCGGAGCGGGCTCGCGGTAGATGTAGGCCTGTTAAATGACGGCGAACATGAATCGGAGAACGGGAGAATCCGGAAAGGATATTTGCGGCGGGCGGGTGCAACCGTCATGGTTGCACTCGGACCTCGGAGGGACCGCTTCGAAAGGTCGAACCGGGAGCGATGTGGAAAGCGGCGTAAATGGGCGTGAAGACGGGAGAAACGACAAAACCCCGAGGGGGTTACCCGTCGGGGTTTTGCGTTAACTAAGAACCGCCAGAATTGGCGGATTGTAATCTGGCTCCCCAGGACGGACTCGAACCGCCGACCCAGTGGTTAACAGCCACTTGCTCTGCCAACTGAGCTACTGGGGATCGCTTGGCGCCTTCTTATCGGAAGACAACCACGAAATTATTATGAAGTAGGCAGGATTTGTCAACATGCGGATTGGGTGCCGGGGGATTGCCGCGTCGGCTTCGCCTCCTCGCAATGTCCACGGGTGTGCGACACTTGGAACATTGCCGTTGTGCGGTTGGCCCCCTTGCGTTGCGCCCTCGCAATGGCCAGCATCGCGCGACATGGTTGGCGATGCATGCCAAGGGGTCTCCGCCTGTGCGGGGCCGACTGCCGACGAGAGGACTGAAAATGCGGGTATCCCTGCGGTGTGTCGCCCCAGTGGTTACGCCCGATGCAAGCAGCCCGGTTGAACGGAGGATCTTGTTGTGACGTCTCCTTCGATAGCTATAGCGC
>WFRX01000245.1 GCA_015486285.1 bacterium | reverse complement strand
TAAGGGAATGATCACGAGGTTCGCCGGGTTGAACACCAGGTTCATGGCTTTCATCCCGAGAATCGTCCACAGCCCTCCGAGCAAGAGAGGCAGAAGCGTAAGCAGGACGAGAAGGGGGCGACGAAAATCCATGAACAGGATCAAAATGATGGCACACACGGCGTAAAGCCCGCCCTGAATATAGGCATCCAGCAGGGATTTCGTCGCATCGTAGTTCTGCACCGCCATCCCGGTCACCTCGGGGCCCACCGAGGCGATCTGCTCTATAAAGCGCCGTTCAGGCCCGAGTTCCCATATGTCCTCTTTCGGGTAGATCTGCAGGACAAGCTTTCCGGATTTTCCGATGAACCGCTTCTTCAAGAGTTCAGGAAGCCCCTCCACAGTAATGGGCACCGGATCCAGGGAGGCCATGATCAGCTCGATCTTCCGCCGAAAGTCGGCAAAAAGCCTGTCCTGATACCGGGCCAGGGAGACGTCGAGCCCTTTCGTATCGGAAGATTCGAGGAGCCGAAGGACCCGATCCGTCCTCATGCGGGCGCCGCTCACCGTGTCGGAGGGAGCCGGCAGGCCTTTTTTCGCCGGTTTCCCGCTCCCCGGCTCGTCCTCCTCTTTTTCACGAAGCTTGAAGCGGATCTTGGCGATCCATCGCCTCACCCGCTTGAGGGAAGGAGGAGGCGGCTTTTCCGTTGCCAGCTCGACCCCTTCGAACAAGGGCGCGAGCGCGCGGATGCGCGCCATCCTCTCCTTCGGATCCGTTGGCACATAGTTGGCCAGGCTCTCCACCTTGCTGACGAGGGGCAACGCCTCGTATTGCCTCGTCCGCTCTCTGGCCTCCTCCAGGGAATCCACCAGAACGGCGGCGAATATGCTCGCGTTCCCCTGTGCCTCGATCAGCTTGAGCTCCCACTTCACGGCCTCGGTCCCCTTGGGCTGTAAGTGCAGGAGGTTGTAATCGAAGCGGACCCCGCCCCAGGGGAGGAGGGCGGCAACGGTCAGACAGGCCGCGGCCGGCAAAACCCAAAGGGGATGACGGGCCGGCCATCCCACGACCCTCTCGAGCCGCGGGCTCTTCATCGCCTGCCGCTCCTCCGCATTCGCCGTCCCCCCCTTCTTCCTGTCAAGCCATAACAGCAGAACAGGAAGAAGGAACAACTCCGCAACGAAACAACAAAGGATACCCCACCCCGCAATCCACCCGAACTCCTTGATGCCCCGGAAGGAAGAAAACCCGAGGGCGAAAAAAGCCGCCGCCGTGGTAATCGCACTGCTTAAGACGGCCCTTCCCACACGCTCCAGGGTTGTGCCGACGGCTTCCGGAGGGGCGAGCCCTCCTTTCCGTTCCGTCTCGTAGCGAGCCACCAGATGGATCCCGAAGTCGATCCCCAACCCCACCAGGATACTCCCAAAGGCCATCGAAAGGATGGTGAGGTGGCCCACCGTCAGGCTCAAAACCCCGAGCGACCACAAGACGCCCACAAGGAGAACCAGCACAGAGGCGAGGGGCCGAAGCGCTTCACCGAAGCCGAAGACGAACAGGGCGGTCACCAGCAGGAGGGCCAGGCCCATCGCACGGGTCATGTCCTTGAGGCTGCTGGCCATCTCGTCGGAATTCAGGGCCGGCGTACCGGTAATCGCGACACGCACACCGGGAATCTCCGCCGACACCTCGCGAATCTGCTCGCGAATCCGCTGGATGGCGACGCCCTCCATATTGAAGCTGCCCTTCACATCCTTCAGGTAGGCCATCATGAAGAGCCAGCCCCGATCTTCATCGACCAGATATCCGTCCTCGCTCATCCCGCCCGCATCCCGCATGAACACCCCCCAAGGGGATCGATAGCGGGGGGCATCGGTCAGCCATGTGTAGAGGCTGTCCATCAGGGAACTCAGGAGGCGAAGGTCCTCGGGATCCACTTCCCCCCCGCCTTCCGTCTCCTCCCCTTTCCCTTTTTTCCCGGAAAAGAGCCCCGACACCGCCGTCCGTACCAGGGCCTGGCTGATCTGCTCGTTGATCGTCCGCAAAAGGGTCAGCAGGGATGGAGAGGAGGCAAGCCGCTCCAAGAGGTCTCGATGTTTTTCGATCTTGGCATGTAAGTCATCGATCTCCTGCGGGTCCAGGAAGAGGAGAGCCTGTCGTCTGAAGGTTTTCATGGGTATGCGATAGAAGACATCCTGGATCGTGTCCCGGTCCGCCTCCATTCGCCGCCCAAGGTCCGAAGCGAAGCGCTTCGCCTGCTCCAGGTCCCTCGACCGGAGAACCAGGATCACGTAGTCGTCCTTGAACTCTTTCCGGTATTGGCGATACAGCTCCGCCGCGCGGCTGTTCTGGGAGATCAGAACATTTCTCTCGGTCCAGAACTCCAGATGGCCCCGGGTGTAAAGAAAGCTCAGGGCCGCCAAGCACAGGCTCACCACAACAATCGCAAACGGATGCCGAAGAATGAGCCGATGAAGGCCGCCGGCTACCCGGACCCAGTTCAGTCGCATGTCTTCCCTTTCAACTTACCGCAGCGTCGAGGAGGTCGTTCGGAACAGTGTCTTGCATCAAGGCAAGGAGAGTTCGGTCTTCGGCCCCGTACCGCCCGGCTCGTCCGGCACACAGAAATACCCGATCAGGCCGAAAACGATCAACACCAGCAGAATGAACAGGGCCAGATAGAGAAAGCAGGAGCGTAAGGGACGCCGCACGCGGGTGCCCGCCTCCCACGCCGGTTCAGGAACGAGGGCGCCGCAGGACGGGCATGTCTCAAGCTTCCAGCCGATGATCTTTCCGCAGTCCGCGCATTTCTTGGTCTGGCCCGGGGTCTCGATGGCCGGCAGCGCCAGGAGAAGCGCGGGTGCGGCCACCGCTGCGAAGATACCGGACAGATACCAGGCACTCTGTTCGGGGAAGGCCAGAAGCAGGGTCAGGAACCCGAAAAGCGCGGGGAAAAAGGTCGCCAGGAACCAGCCGACCGTGTCCCGACCCTTCCGGCGGGCCACGCCAAAGCTCACGGTCCCGATCAAGGCCGCCCCCACGAAAGCGATTCCCAGACGAATCAAGAAATGCTGGATTTCCTCCATCCTGTCTCTCCTCCCTGCCCCACAGAGCCAAAAGCGGTTTCCGGCGCTTCGAAGACCGGCAGGAAACCGTTCGAAAGCGGACGGCGGACGTGGGTTCCGCCCCGCGGCACGGGCCGCATCCGGCCTTTGTAACGGATGCGCCGGGGCGGTGTCAATGGTGAAAGGTTCAACAGAGTCCGTTTTTGTGGTATGAGTATGTCGAAGTGTCCGGTGGAGCAAACAGAGGAGGGCGTAATGTCTGTCTTCGATAAGATGAAACGGGTACGGGGGGATATCACGAAAGAGGATGTAGACGCCATCGTGAACGCAGCCAACAAGAGCCTGCTCGGAGGCGGCGGTGTAGACGGCGCGATTCACCGGGCCGCCGGGCCGGAGCTGCTCGCGGAATGCAGAACACTCGGAGGCTGTGAAACGGGAGACGCCAAGTTGACGAAGGGATACCGCCTGAAGGCCCGCTACGTCATCCACACGGTGGGCCCCGTGTACAGGACCGGAAACAGCGGCGAGCCTGAGAAGCTGGCCAGCTGTTACCGCAGGAGCCTGGAACTCGCCTCGGAGAATGGCTTGAAGACTCTCGCTTTCCCCGCCATCAGCTGCGGTGTCTATGGATACCCGATCCGGGAGGCGAGCCGGATCGCGCTGCGGACGGTTGCCGACTACTGCAAGGCCCATCCTGAGATCGAAGAGATCCGCTTCGTCCTGTTCGGAGCCGGTGACCTTGCCGTCTACGAGGAGGCCTTCGAGGAAATGAAGAGGGGTTCGGTCGGTTAGGGGTCGAAGCGGTACCCCGCCCCTCGAATCGAAATGATGTGCTCGGGCGAAGAAGGGTCCTTCTCGAAATAGGTTCTGAGACGGCGGATGAAGTTGTCCACGGTACGCGTCTCGACCCCCGGCCCGTAACCCCATACCTCTCTCAGCATTTCCTCCCGGGAAACGGTTTCCGCCGTTCGCTCCACCAGGCACTTGAGGACGAGGAGTTCTTTCTCGGTCAGCCGTCTTTTTCCGCGCGGCCCCATGGCCGTCCCCTCGCGAAAATTCACCCAGCACTCTTCTCCGAAAGAATACCGGTCGCCCGCTGTTGGAACGGTCCGGTACCAGCTGCTCCTCCTCAGCATTCCCCGGATGCGCAACAGAAGTTCCTGGAGATGAAAGGGCTTGGTCAGATAATCGTCCGCACCGCACTCCAGCCCCTTGACCCGGTCTTCGTCCGAGGCCCTGGCCGTGAGCATGAGGACCGGCACCCGCGGATCCTTCGCGCGGATCCGCTGCGCGACCTCGAAGCCACCCATGCGGGGCAACATGAGATCGAGAATGATCAGGTTCCACGGACCGCGTTCGAAGAGTTCCAGGGCCTCCCGACCGTCCCGGGCGAGTCCCGTTTCGTACCCCTCCGCCGCCAGGTTGTAAAGCAGGCCTTCGGCCAGGTGGTGCTCATCCTCGACAAGCAGGATTCGTGCAGTGGGTGGTTTCATATTCTCCGAAAGGGCAGGACAGGCAGTAAATTCCTGGTCCGAATCCGGGAGGACCCGGGCCCGGTCAGGGGAAGGTCCAGGATAAAGGTCGTCCCCTGCCCCCCTTTTCCCTCGCTTCGCACAAAGATCCTTCCGCCGTGTGCCGCAACCACATTCTTAACGATGAAAAGCCCCAGACCGGTGCCTTTTACGGTCCGGGTCATCTCTCTCCCCATGCGATGGAACATCTTGAAAATCTGCTTCTGCGCCCGCTTGGGGATCCCCACCCCCCGGTCCTCAAAGACGAGCCTGCATCGCGCGCCGGAACGCTTAAGAGTCACCTTGAGCCAGAATCCGGAGGGGGAATAGCGGTCCGCATTTTCGATCAGGTTTCCCATTGCGATTTTCAGGTTCTCCCAGTCACATCGTACAGAGATGCCCGGTTCGAGATCCGCCACCAGGTCCTCTTCCCGCCATCCGTGTTTTAGGCGCTTTTCCTGTAGATAGTCGGCGACCCGCTCGCTCAACGGAACCCAGTCGAAGGCATAATCGATCTTGAACCGCTGGACCCGGGAAACCCAGAGGATATTCTGTATCAGAGCGGACAGCCGCTCCGTTTCCTCCTGCATGCGTCCCAGAAACTCCTTCCGGATCTCCTCCTCCGGATCCCGAAAGATGAGGGTGTCGAGGTAGAGTTGGAGAGATGCCAGCGGAGACCTGAGTTCATGCGTAACGCTGGAGATGAAGTTCTGATGGATCAGGTTCAGCGCCGCCTGCTTCCGGTATGTAATATAGATGACAATGATTCCAAGGAGCAGGAACAGCATCAGGATCCCGACGCCGAACAGGGCGATCCAGGAAGGCCCCACCCAGGAAGGCCCGAGCGGAAACCGCTGCGAGATCCGCTGGATGGCCTGGTAGTTGTTGATGGAGTAGCGGACCCACAGGGCTACCAGGCCAAGCCAGGCCATGTTGACCAGAACGAAAAGGACAAAAGAAGAGCGCAATCCAAAGTCTTTTTTCACCGGCTTCCCCGACCGCTTTGCCCTTGGGATACAGACTCTGGAAAACATAACCGATGGCGGCTCGTACCGCAACATGACCTTCGGCCGGCAAAGGATGTCCATTTTCCATCGAAGCGGGTGAAACCCGCCAGGGGCCTCTGGCAGCAGGGAAAACAATGCGACGGCTGAGCCGGCACGCTCGCGTCATCTGCCCGGCAACATATTGCTCCGGTCTGACTCGGCGGGCAGAACCTTGCGGATGGTTTCGATCCTCGGCCCCACGTACCGCTGACAATAAGGCAGAAACTCCTGGGGCAACGACTCCAGGCTCTTCCTCAGCCACCCGATGAACTCCTCCGCCGAGGCGCGCACAGGCTCCGCGGTCCGGGAGATCTCCCGGCCCAGATTCTGCACCCTGCTCCCCCACTCCTGCCAGAGGCCATGGTAACGGTCGTCCACTTCCCGGGACCATGCATCCAGGGCCTTCAGCTGTCGCCGGTATTCCCGGGCCTGGCTGCGGGCCCAAAGGGTGAGGAGACCGCCGATGATCCGGATCTTCGCGTTGTAAAGCCTTTCTTGCGGCGCATGGATGAGAGAACGGGCCGCCTCCCGAAGGGAGTAGAAATTCTGGTGAGAGCGGAAGACCTCCCGTTGAAGCCGGTGGGGCGTCATTTTGGCCGGCCGAATCACCACATGAAGGGCATCGTAGAGGTGCCATTCCCGGCTGATCACCTTGCCTTCCTCCGCATATCGGGCCGTCATGGGCGTTCCGGGAAGAGGGGTCAGGGCAAAAAACTGGGCGGTGCCTATCCGCATCCTCTTGGCGAAGGCCACGGTATCCCGGACCGTTTGCACCGTATCCGCGTCCGAGCCCAGGACAAACATGCCGTGGATCGACAACCCTGCCTGATGGAAGCCCCGTATGGCATCCTCGTTCTTTTCCCGAGTCGCCTTCTTGTTGAAGAGATCAAGGGTTTCCTGGTTGATCGATTCGAACCCGACATAGACCTTCGTACAGCCTGCCCGCCTCATCAGGTCGAGAAGTTCCCGGTCCCGGGCCGCTTCGACCCGGACCTGGGCCCCCCACCAGGGCATACGAATCCCCTTCTGGAGAATTTTCTCCAGAATGGCCTTTGTCCGGGCCGGCCTGGCATTGAAGTTGTCATCCCCGAAAAAGATCGGTTTCCAGGCCTGTCGGAGGGTATGCTCGATCAACTCCACGCTCCTGTCCACATCGAGATACCGGTAGCCGGATCCAAACTGGGAAATCACGGAACAGAACTCGCACTGAAAAGGACAACCTCGCGAGGTGACGACCACGTTGTTATTGATCCCCTTCCGCACCTCCTCCGGGTAGACCGGAAAGGGGAGGGCGGACAATTCCTCACTCGTCAGGAAAGGCCTGTCCGGGTTGTGATGAACGGCCCCCTTCCGATCCCGGTAGGAGATTCCGGGGAGATCCTCCAGGAACGGGTCCTCCCTGTTCTCTGTAATCCGCTCCACGAGTTCCACAAGACTCGCGTCTCCCTCGCGCCGTATGACCACATCCCCGTGCATCAGCGCCTCCTCCGGCAACGCCGTTACATGGGGCCCCCCGAAGACCGTCCAGATCTTCGGGTTGATTCTCTTCAACTCGCGGGCCAGCTCGTAGGCCGGAGGCTGGGTCCTCGTGATCGCGGAAATCCCGACCACATCCATTCCGGCGAGTTTCTTTAGATCATCCGGGTGGAAACGTCCCCCATACCGATTGTACAGCGGATTACAGGCCATGACCGACGGATACCCCTGATGACGAAGGATCGCTGCAAGCAGGTCGATGGCCCGGGCGGGCAGGCGGGCCATCGAGTAGAGGTCCATCATCCTGGGCTCCCAGAGACTCCCGTCCCGGGTTGCATACGGTTCGATCAGCCCAATGCGCAAGTTCTTCTTCATGGTACAGCTCCCTTTCGTCTTCATCGCGGCACCCCACTGACCGCGGACTGCCGCGGCAACACAGCGAAGGTGCCCTGCAAGGCTATTATATGACAAGCATAACACACTCCACCCGAGGCAGGCGCAAACTCTCTGTAAAAGATTTGTAATATTCGGCCGCTGGAGCCCGCCAACGCCGAAACCGATCCATTGACAGGTGTGCGCGAGGCCCCTATCCTGCTTGGCAGGCAGATGATCCCCGCCCTGGCAGGGTCCTCTCACTGAAGCGCTTCTCCCCCCCGGAAGGGGAACCGTTCAAAACGGGAACGACATGTCTGAGTCCCCCCCCCAGAGAACAGCAGCAGTCCCGCCATCCAAGGCCTTCCCCCGGACGAGGCTTCTGACCTTCCTGTTCATCCTCGTGTTGGCCGTGGCCGGCTGCTCCGTAAAGCCTGATTACCAGAAGGCCCGTTCCCTCGATACGCCCGAGGCCTACGAAGCCTTCCTGGACAAACATCCGGACGACCCTGAATATTCACGCAAAGCCAAGAAGCATCTGGAGAGACTCGATTTCGAGGAAGCCCGCAAGAAAGGCACCTACCAGGGCTACATGCAGTTTCTGAAGAAGTATCCTTATGGAGCACACAAGCAGCCGGCCGAGCGGGCGGTTGAAGATATCCGGGCAAAAGAACTGGGGATTCACGTGTACCGGAGACAGCCTGAGGACTTCTATGAGTGGGTGAGCAACCGGTATCTGCCTTACCGCATCCTCGTTCGATCATCGAGCCCGGGACGCGCCGGGACCCGGTATCTGGAAGAAAAATGGTACTTGGAAATCAAGCGAAGGGGCCTTTTCGTCCCGATGGATCCAGCGAAAACATACCCGGTGTCGCCGGACATGACCCTCTACGTACGGGAAACGGTCATCGTCTTGTGCGTCCGCCCTCTCGCCTTTGTGGAAGCAGAAATGCGCATCGGGGGAACCACCGTTCAGACGTACCGGATTGCAGCCGATCACATCGAAAAATACCTATTGTATGAAATTTTCAAGGACCGTCACCTGTACGATCCCTTTTTTCGCCCTTCGCCGGAGACCGTTCGTAAAGTTGGGGAACGCTTCGAACAAACGAGAAGAACATTTCCTCGAAAAGGCTCTCTGGCCGTGGAATTCGAGATCTCGCAGCACGCCTCCAGGGAAGATCAGGAAATGATGCGGGAGTTCGTAGCCTTCCTGCAGGAACTTCACATCTACGAGAATTTTTATGCGTACCCGCGGGGCCACCCGACGAGCCGCATGATTTCCCGGAGCATCTTTCTCAGCATCAATGGGGAGACTCACGCCCCGCAAGCCTCCCGCCAATGGCGGGCGGGCGGCTCGGCCCTGGACTGGAGCCGCTGGAACACCAGGTGGATTCTGCAGGAAAAGGCCTATTTCTTCCGGAAGATGACCCTGGATCTGCTGGATCTCCTGGCGGCCCCGGCAGGCCGCTGATACCGGCCTGCGGCCGGAAAATCCTTCAATCGGCTGCTACGCCTCTGTGGCACACCATTTCATAAACCGGACGGCGTCCCGGGCGGAATCCGGCGTATGCCAGACGAACAACGCTTCCCCGCCCTGCTCTCCGTCCGCCGGGATCGCGCTTCTTATCTTGAAGAAGTCGTCTTCTGTGTAGGCGCCCCGACTTCGGGTCTTCTCCCGCATCCGAAGGTAGGAGACCTCCGCCGACAGGGGCCTGCCGAGAAGGGGGTCCACCGCGGCGACAAGCCCGCATTCCCTGCAGAGGCGACCGGTTTCCTCCTCCTCCCATATTCCGTCGGGTTCCCAGATCAGGTGATACGGCCCCCTCTGAATGGAATCGAAGAAACGGACCATGTTTTCCTTGTTCCGGCGGGTGGGCGTAAAGGAGGCGGGCGTGTGGAAGACGATCGCTCCGGCCTCCAGAATCCGGGCTGCGGCCTCCACGATCCCCCACGCCCATCTGACCTGCTCGGTGGGCTGGAAAGAACCGAATCGGTCCCTGGCGGCCTGTTCCCACGGGCGACGTATCCTCCCTGTCTCTTATAC
>WFRX01000244.1 GCA_015486285.1 bacterium | reverse complement strand
GGGCGGGTGTGGGTGGATGTAGGCGGGCAGCTCGACGGTGCGTCGCCGACACCCCTTGCGCTGCCGGAAGAGGATGAAGCGTGAATGCCTTCCTGTCGACCCTGTGGGCCAACGTGACCGCCCTTCCGGCCACCCTTCGATCCGGGATGCATCCCGGCGTCCGCGGAGACGGCGACTCGCTCACCCTTCGCATGCGCCGCAATTTCTGCTTCCACCTCCACCCGGTTCAGGTGGCGGCCCGGACATTGGAGCCGAAGACCACCCTCGGGCTGGGGGTCATCACCCTTGCCCTGTTCGGGGTGCTCGCCGCGAGCGGTGTGCTTCTGATGATCTACTATGTGCCCACGCCCGGCGGGGCCCATGCCGCCACACAGGATCTCGAGTACGCCGTGACCTTCGGCGCCTTTCTGCGCGCCCTCCACCGCTGGGCCGGCCACGCCATGGTGCTGACGGCCTTTCTTCATCTGCTTCGGGTCGCCTTTACAGGCGCCTATTCCCGGCGGGAACTCAACTGGACCATCGGGCTCGGGCTGTTCCTGCTCACCCTGGGGCTTGCCTTTACCGGCTACCTCTTGCCGTGGGACCAGCTCTCCTTCTGGGCGGTGAGCGTCTCGACGAACCTGCTGGATTACGTCCCCGGGGTCGGCGGCCTCCTGAAGCGGCTCCTGCTGGGGGGGCGCGAGGTGGGCCAGGCGGCCCTCATCCGGTTCTACACGCTCCACGTCGCCTTGCTGCCCGCCCTCATGGGTGGGCTCGTGGCGCTCCACCTCTGGCGGATCCGCAAGGACGGAGGCCTCGCCCGCGCGCCCGGCGAAGATCCTGATGGCGCTGCGGCCGTTCCCGCCTGGCCCCATCTGCTGCTCCGCGAGGCGATCCTCGTCATGGTTGTGCTGACCCTGCTCTGTTTCCTGGCCGCCTTTGTTGCGGCCCCCCTCGGGGGAGCACCCGACATCCACAATCCGTCCAACCCGGAGAAGACGCCGTGGTACTTCCTCTGGGTCCAGGAGATGGTCGGCTACTCGGCCCCGGTGGGCGGGTTTGCCTTTCCCGGCGTGCTGCTGATGGGCCTCGCCCTGCTCCCCTTTCTCGAACGGGAACCCGAAGGCGCGGGGCGATGGTTCGGCCCGCCGGGAAAACGGGCCGTTCTCGTCGTCTCGACGGCCCTTGCCTTGTTCTTCTTCGTCTTTTTCGAATGGGCCTTCATGGACCCGGCGGTTGTTTCCTGGTTCGCGGCCAGGCCGCCGCTGGTTCGGGATCTTCTCAACCCTGCAACGGGCATGCTGGGCCTGGCGGCCCTCGTCTTCGCGGGGTCCGGCGTCCGGGTCCGCTCGACCCGGACCGCCTTCCTCGCGGCCATCGCGGTTCTCCTGGTGGCCGTCGTGGGTTTCACGTTCGTGGGGTGGTGCCGCGGGCCGATGTGGACCTTTTTCTGGCCCTGGGAGGAGTGGAGCCTTGTCCGCTAATGAACGGGAACGCGAGCATCGCCTCTTGCGGATCTCTCTGCTCGTGGCGGCCTGTGCGCTCCTCTGTGTGTTCGTCCTGGTGGCGATCCGTGCCGGGCGTGCGCCCTGGCGTGTCCTGCAGGAGCGGTTTTTCGCCCTGTACCCGGCCGGCAGCGAAGCCGGGGATACGGTAGGCATCCGCCAGTACACGACGTGCGCTTCGGAAGTCGACCGCTGTTCGAGCTGCCACCTGGGCATCGGGAGGAGCGACCTGGCGGACCCGGGCATCCCGCTGCCCTTTCGGGCTCATGGGCCGGGGCTTGGGAATCACCTGCCGGATCGAATCGGATGTTCCGCCTGCCACGGGGGAAACGGCCGCGCGCTCGACCCGGTCGCCGCTCACGCCTGGGCGGGCCGGCGAGGCCGGGATCCCTTGATGCGCGAGCCCCATATCCAGGCGGGGTGCGCCCGGTGCCATGTGCCTGGGGATCAGCCGGGGCAGGAGCGGCTGGAGCAGGGGGCGTGGCTCTATCTCGGCCTGGGCTGCATGCGCTGTCATCCCCTGACGGGGGGCGGCCGCGGAGGGGACGACTTCGGGCCGGATCTGACGGGAATCGGCCGGAAGGACCTCGCGTACCTCAAGACCAGCCTGCTCGAGCCGACCGACAATTTCCCGGGGTCCACGATGCCGAGCTTTCGTCTCGCCTTGGGAAAGGATCCCGAGGCGATGGAGAGCCTGCTCATCTATCTGGAGAGCCTGGCGCTCCACCGGTATCCGGCCTGCGGTACCCGCGGGCAGGCCCGGAGCCTGGTGCTCAGGCCTTGTGCGACTTGCCACGCCGGCAAGGGGGGGCATGCCTCCGGCCGCATGAAGCACCGGTGCGCGTATCTGCTCAAGAAGGCACCGGAGCTGCGCTGTGCGAATTGCCATGCCTCCGTGATCCCGCCGGCAGGCCGGGAAGGGGGGTACTGCCCCCTGTTGAAGCAACACCGCGGGGCCTGCTGCGCCTGCCACGACGGCGCAGCGAATCCCTTCCCCCGTGGGGGGAGAGGGAATATGGGTTGACGGGATGGCTGAACGGCCCGAGGAGACGGAGGAGAAAGCGGATGCAGTATACCAGGCGTGCAATACTCGTCGCGCTGGCCGGCCTGGGAGGATCTTCACTGGTCCTTCCGAGGATCCTGAGCGGTGAGCTGCCTGCCCCGGCCGAAGAGAGGCCTTTTGGGCCGAAACAGCGCGAAGCCTTGTCGGCGGCCGTTGACAGGCTGATTCCCGGCGCTGCTGCGGCCGGCGTGCCCGAATACATGGACCGCTGGCTCATGGAAAGATCCTTCCGGCTCGTCCGCAACTATTGTTCCCACGGCGCCCGCCATCTCGACGAGGCCGCCGGGAAGCGGCACGGCACATCCTTTGGCGGGTGTACCGGTGAGCAGCAGGACGCAATCCTCAGGGAATTCGCGGCGGGTGATTTCAAGGCCGGGAGGTTCGACGGAAAGGTATTCTTCCGGCAGTTGATGGAATTGACCTTGGAGGGCTATCTCTCCGACCCGAAGTACGGGGGGAACCGAGATCGGGCGGGCTGGCGCTGGATCGGCATCCCGGACGGCCTGCGCTCCTGCTGGTGGAACCCGCACGGCGTCGAGATGGTTCTCTCGCCGGACGAGGGGTTTCAGGACTGAAGGCATGCAGCGAAGCATTCCCGTTCCCTCTGGGAGGGGTCGGGTGAGGGAGAAGGTGAGGGTGCCCATGCGTTTCTCCGAAGAAGCTGTCTCTTATACACATCTCC
>WFRX01000243.1 GCA_015486285.1 bacterium | reverse complement strand
GGAGCACGGGGAGGGTGAAACGGATCATGACAGGGGGACCGCAAAGAACGGCAACGCTGTTCTCCGCCTTGGGGGCCGCCTCCTTGAGGACATTGGGAACGAAACCGATCCGGTCCTTCCAGTCCGGCGTCTCTCCGCCCGGGTCCACGGCCAGCACCAGGTTTACGCCGTCCATCTCCGCCCACTGCTTCAGCTCGTGCTTGTAGACCAGATCGGCCACGGAACGGGCGCCGTAAACAATCGTCACCTCTTCGAATTTGTCCCGCAGATCCAGCACGTTCCAGATAACGGACCGGACAGGCGGCAGCGCAATGCCCCCTGCGATGAAGACCATGTTCTTGCCGTAGAAGTCCTCGATGGGAAAGCGGTTGCCGTAAGGGCCCCGGAAGCCGATCACGTCTCCCACCTCCCTGGTCGCCAGGGAACGGGTCACGCGGCCGGCGGCCCGGAAGCAGCATTCGATGAAGCCCTTCTGTGTGGGAGAGCTTGCGATGCAGAAAGTGGACTCCCCTTCGCCGAACACCGAATACTCGCCGAAGTTGCCTGCATGGAAGGTAAATTTCTCCCTCACGGCATCGTCCAGGAAAACCAGCTTGAAGCTCGTCGTGTCATAGGTTTCGGCTCGTTTTTCCTCGATCCGAACCAGATAGGGCTTATAGATGTTCTCCACCCCTATTCTCCTTTTTCAGCCCGTTCCTGCGCGGTTGAAACGACATCGTACAGGGAGAGATTCACAGGGCAGTGCGCCACGCACCGGCCGCAGCCGGTGCACAGGATCCTGCCGAACTTCTCCGGATAGATCGAATACTTGTGAAGGATACGCTGCCGGTACCGCTTCGGCTGCGTGTCGCGGGGGTTGTGGCCCGAGGTATGGAGGGTAAACAGGGAAAACTGGCAACCGTCCCAATTCTTCAGCCGGCAGCCGCCGTCGAATACCGATTCGTCCTGGATGTCGAAACAATGGCAGGTAGGGCAGAGAAAGGTACAGGTCCCGCACCCGATACAGCGAGAGGCTTTCTCCTCCCAGAGGGGATCCTCGAAGTGCCCCTCCAGCCAATTCTTCACCTTGTCGAGCCGCTTTCGATCGGCCAGGGACTGCTCCCCCTCCTTTGCGAAGGCATCCAACGATTCCTCAGACACCTCTCCCTTCTTGAAGCCCGAAAAGACCTCCTCCAGTTCCCGCCCCGCGGGCGAAACCAGGCGTACCGCCACGCGCGTATCGTCCACCGGATAAAGGAGGACATCCGAACCCTGATCGGAGGACGGGCTCAGTCCGACGGACACACAAAAGCAGGCATCGTCCGGAGCGGTGCGGCAGGCATACGTGACGACCAGGGTCTGCGCACGGCGTTCGTTGAAGAATTTGTCCTTGTAATCCCAGTTCCAGAGGGGCTCCACCACCGGAAGGCTGGCCGCGTCGCAGGGCCGGGCGCAGAAAATCACCGCAGGCCCCGCATCCGGATCCACGTCATCGATCACCACATCGTTCCCTGTGTACTCATACTCGAGAATCTTTTCACTCTTGGGAAACAGAAACTCCTTGATCGAATTCTTCGGAATCGTACTCAGATCGAGTTGCGCGGGATCCGCTCCCTCCCGGTAGAAAAGCTCCGGGCCCTCACGAACCGGCAGAACGAGCCTCTTCCCCCGGCCGGCCAATGCCTCGGCCAGCGACGGCAAGTCCGTACGATCCAGCGTCATATAGGGCATCGCAACCTTCCCTTCACAGAATAAAAGAGTTGTCGTCGTCCAGGTTGAAGGCCCGGAGCGGAGGCTGTGTCTCCGGATCCTTCCCCGCTTCGTAATCAAAAGCCCCCTTCACGGTACGGGCCATGGCCCGGTTGAGCAGCATCAAGGGGATATTGACCGGGCAGGCGGTCTCGCAGGCCTCGCACTCCACGCAACGGCCCGCCAGGTGATAGGCCCGGACCAGGTTCCAGGAAAAATTCCCTCTCGGATGCGGACTCGTCTCCACCCACTGGGGCTGGTTCTTCTCGGCAATGCATCGGCTGCATATGCACAGGGGACAGACCTGGCGGCAGGCATAGCAGCGAATGCACTTGTCGAGTTCTCCCCTCCAGAAACGGAAGCGCTCGGCGGGCGTCATGGCGTCCAGAGCCTCGAGCCCTTCGAATCGGGCCCCCGGTTCCGGACTCGAGTCCACCTTTTCGCCCACGATCTCATCATAGAAGGTCGGCGTGTTCACATCACAGGCCCGGCATTTCACCGGAACCGTTCCGTCATCCTTCTTGACCCCTGGACAGGTCACGGCGATCACCTTGACCTTCTCGCGCTCGACCTGCGATTCCTGGAGCAGGCCGATCAGGGCCTTGATGTCGCACCCCTTGGCCACGATCCCCACCTTCTCCATGCCGCGAACCGGCTCCCGCTTGAGGTAGGTCATCAGGTTGTTGGTGCATCGCTCGTTGAAAAGCAAGCGGTCCGCTTCCTCCGGCGTACGGATGAGTACAGGGGACGTCTTGTCTTTGTAGGTGCCCTGCTCCCACCCCACGACCGCCTCGACCGTGCCGTCGCCGAGCCACTTCCTGGCGATCTCCCGGATTCCTTCGGTCCTATCCGACATCGATCATCTCCCTGTATTCCCTGAAAGGTCCCTTCCCGCGGATGACCTCGGTAAAATGCTTGATGGTGTCCACCCACTTTCCGCCCTCCGACGCGGAAATCCAACTGAACCGGACGCGGTCCATGTCGATCCCCAGCGTCGCCAGAAGATCTTTGAAAACGGTGTACTTCCTTCGCGCATTGTAGTTGCCCGCCGTGTAGTGGCAGTCCCCGGGATGACACCCCGAAACCAACACACCGTCCGCGCCCCGCTCGAAGGCCTTGATCATGAAGAGGGGATCGAACCGGCCCGTACAGGGGATCTTGATGACCCGCACGTAGGGCGGATACTTCATCCGGCTCGTTCCCGCAAGATCGGCCCCCGTGTAGGTGCACCAGTTGCAGATAAAGGCCACAATACGAGGCTCCCAGGAGGTCGCGGTCGTTTCCTGATCAACCCTTTCCGTTCCTGCTTCGGTTCCGTGCGATTCTTCCATCCCTTGTCTTCCCCAGTTTTCCAAGTGCCTTACGGAAGATTGGCTTGCCTCACGCTTCCAGCATGCAGCGAAATGCGGGAAGCCTTTCCCCCGGCGGCTTCGTTAGGAGCCCTCGAAGTCCATCGCCTTCCTAAGCGGCCTGCTCGTCGGGAGATTCGCCTTCCTCTTTCCCGGGCTCGGGGAACAGGTCCTGCCCGACGGCCATCAGCGCATTGATCTCCGAATAGATCTGCTCGTCCGTGAACCCGGCCAAATCGATCGAGTTGGAGAAGCAGGTGGCCGCACACGTTCCGCATCCCGTACAGACGGAAGGATTGACCTCTGCGACACGCTTGATCAGATTCCCCTTCCTGTCGCGGATCTCCTTTTGGGTGATCGCCTTGAAGGGACAGACCTCCAGACAGTACCAGCAGGCGATACATGTGTTTTCGTTGACCTTGGCGACCACCGGCTCCCGAAGCATCTCGTCCCGCGAGAAAAGAATCTGCACTTTGGAAGCCGCGCCCGAGGCCTGGGCCACCGTCTCCGGGATGTCCTTCGGCCCCTGGCAGGCGCCGGCGAGAAAGATTCCGGCGGTTGCACACTCTACGGGCCTCAATTTCGGGTGCGCCTCGTTGGCGAACTTGTACTGGTCGTAGCTGATCCCCAGCTTCTGGAACAGCCCTTCGATCCCTGGCTGGGGCATGACGGCCGTGGCCAGAACAACCATATCCGCTTCGATCTCAACCGCGGCCCCGGACAGGGTATCCGCGCCCTTGACGATCAGATGGTCTCCCGACCGGTAGATGCGGGAAACACGGCCGCGCAGATACACCGCCCCGTCCTCTTCGATGGCCCGCCGCACGAACTCGTCATACCCTTTGCCCGGAGAGCGGATATCCATGTAGAAGACGTAAGCGGTCCCGTCATGCACCTTGTGTTTGTAAAGCATCGTGTGCTTTGCCGTGTACATACAGCATATCTTCGAACAGAACTCGATGCCCTTGGACGGGTGCCGGCTGCCGATACACTTGAGAAACACAACGGACTTCGGCTCTTTGCCGTCCGAGGGACGCAGGATCGCTCCCCCCGTGGGCCCGGAGGCAGAGGCGAGACGCTCGAACTGAAGCCCGTCGATGATGTCCGGATCTTCCCCGTATCCATACTCTCCATAGCCACGATAGTCCGGATACGGTCCCTGCTCGCCCACCGTGTACAGATCGAAACCGGTGGCCACGACGATCCCCCCCACCTCTTCCTCCACGTATTCATCCGTCTGCTCGTAATCGATCGCGCCGGCCGGACAGACCTTCTGGCAGGCCTTGCATTTTCCCTTGGTGAAATAGATGCAGTGCTCCCGGTCGATCACGGGCCGGGCCGGCACCGCCTGGGGAAAGGGGATGTAGATGGCGGTCCGGTTCTTCAGGCCCCGGTCGAATTCCGACGGGATCTTCTTGGACGGGCACTTCAGCTGGCATTCGCCGCAGCCGGTACACTTATCGATGTCCACGGAACGGGCCTTCTTCTTGATCGTCACCTTGAAGTTTCCGACAAACCCCTCGATCTTCTCCACCTCGGAATACGTATAGAGCTTGATATTCGGGTGGCTGCCCACGTCGACCATCTTGGGCGTCAGGATGCACTGGGAGCAGTCCAGGGTCGGGAAGGTCTCGGAAAGCTGGGCCATGTGTCCGCCCACCGACGGATCCTTCTCCACGAGAATCACCTCGTGGCCTCCGTCCGCGATATCAAGGGCGGCCTGGATGCCCCCCACGCCGCCGCCGATCACCAGGGCGCGCTTGGTCACGTTCACGCGAATCGGCTCGAGGGCCACGTTCCGCTTCACCTTCTCCACCATCAGACGGACGAGCTCGATCGCCTTCCGGGTGGTCGTCTCCTCCTTCTCGTGTACCCATGAGCAATGTTCACGAATATTGGCCATTTCGCACAGGAACGGGTTCAGCCCGGCCTCTTCCACCGCCTTCCGGAAGGTCTTCTCGTGCATATGCGGAGAGCAGGACGACACAACCACCCCGTCGAGTTCGTATTCCCGGATCGCCTTCTTGATCAATGCCTGCCCCGGATCCGAGCACATGTATTTGTAATCCGTGGCAAAGGCCACTCCCCGGATCTGTTCCGAGGCCCTGGCCACACGCTCGCAATCCACGGTACGCGAAATGTTTTCTCCACAATGGCACACGAATACGCCGATTTTGCTCATCGGATTTTTCTTCCCTTATCTCAGGGGTCAGGAATCAGGGAGCAGGGGTCGGATCCTTTCCCGCGGCCCCTGGTCCGCTATGCTGTCATCCAAAGACACTCTGTCCGTCCGGCCATTCCTCTCGTTTCCACAGCTCCTAAAGGAGGTTCTTCGCCCGCAGCATCGGAGCGGCGCTCACCATGCCCTTCTCGATCATCACTTCCTTGCCGGTCGCCCCGCAGGCGAGGCCCAGCAACTGGGTGAAATACACCACAGGCAGGTTGTGCGCCACCCCGAACTTCGTGAGGATGCCCGCCTGCCGCATGTCCAGGTTCGCCTGGCAGAGCGGACACGCGCAGGCAATCACCTCCGCCCCGGCGGCCCGGGCCGACTGGAGAATATCGTTCACCAGCCGGAGGACCGCATGGGTCAAGGGAACCGCATGGCTGGCCCCGCAGCATTCCATGCGATGGGACCAGGAAACGGTTTCCGCACCGGCGGCCTCCAGGAGCCGTTCCATGATCGTGGGCTGCTCCGGATCGTCGAAGGCGATCTCCGGCGGCCGGGAGAGGAGGCAGCCGTAATAGCACGCCACGCGAAGGTCGCTCAGGGGCTTGACAACCTTCTCCTTGAGGGCATTCAACCCGTAATCCTTGTCGAGGATGTCCAGGAAATGCCGGGTACGCACCTCGGGATCGAAGGCGATTCCGGAAATCTCCTCCACCTCGCTTCGCTTCTTCCCGTCCTCGCGCATCTCGACTTCGGCCTTCTTCATGTTGTGGTAACAGGCTGCGCAAAGGACCGCGACCTGGGGACTGATTCCCTTCGAAAGAGAGAGGAGGAGGTTGGCCACTCCGGAAGCGAGCGCCGGGTTGCGCTGGTGGATCGGAGAGGCTCCGCAACAGACCCAGTCTTCCATCTCCTTCAGCTCGATCCCAAGGCGCTCGGCCAGGGCCATGGCCGAAGTGTGGTAATCGATCGCGGTTCCTTTCAATGAACATCCGGGGTAATAGGCGTATGTCATGGGGATTCTTTCATCCTTTTTCAGATCAACCAGACAGAGAAGGGCTTCGTCACGTGTCCGAGCCGGATCCGTGGCCAGGATCGGCGTGCGCCTCCCGGCTCGTTTCCTTTCCCGCCTCTTTCTCGAAGGCTTCCGCCTTTCTGAAGATCTCGCGGAGTTTCTCGCGGTTCCCCGAGGTGTGGGGCAGGAGGGGCAGCTTCCCCTTGAACAGCATCTTCGGGCCCAGCCCGACGTCGTGAAAAAGGTCGCCGCTCCGCAGGTTGTAGAAGGCGATCATCCCGGGTTCATACAGCCTGCCGTTGTTCTCGACCGATTTCAGGAATACATCCTGAAAGACACGGGGCTGTTTGACCGGGATCTTCTTCCCCTTCAGCCGGGCCATCTGCCGGACCACGTCCATCACAAGGGCGATATCGATGTCGTTCGGACAGCGGGCGGTGCATGTCTCGCAAGAGGCACAGAGCCAGGGCGTATTCAGGTCGAACAGGGCATCTTCCATCCCCAACTGGATCAGCCGAAGCGTCTTGGTCGGCCCCGCATCCATTTCAGGTGTCATGGGACATCCGGCGGTGCACTCTCCGCACTGGTAGCACTGCGTGAGGTCTACCCCGCAACGCGCGTTGATCTCCCGCGTCAGACGCGCGTTGTCCCCTGTCAATCGGATCTGATATTTCATCTCACTTCTCCACGGGCAGAAAGGGAGGGACGGTCCACATGGCTTCGGAAATCCACGCCACAGGGGACAAGCAAAGAAAAAATGGGAAATTTCACTTTACCCGAAACACCGCCGTTTTTCAAGACAGCGGCCGCCTGCCGTATCACAGGCTTCTTGACGAAATGTTTTCCCGGAATCTATGATAGGAGGCCATGAGTCGGAAGGCATCGAAAGAATTCGCGATTATCTTGAACCAGAACGCACACCGGGTCACCGGAAGCGTGCTCCGCTCCGTCCGGCGTGCGGCCCCCCGCATCGCCTTCTACACGAGCCGGACCAAGGAAGAGGGCCAACAGATTATCAGAGAGGTGCTCGACCGGGGCTACCGCAGGATCATCTGCGGGGGCGGGGACGGCACGATCGTCCACGTCCTGACCGCGGCGAAGCAGTACCTGCAAGAAAAGAAAGAGCGCCTCCACGAAGCGGAACGAAGCGCGGGGGCGGACGCTCCACATCCTTCTCTCCCCGAACTCGGCGTCCTGAAGCTCGGCACGGGCAACAGCCTGGCGACCGTACTCGGAAGCAAGGGAGGCTTGGGGCCCGTATGGAGGCTCGCAAACGGGGAGGAGTTTCAAACCCGGCGCATCCATCTGATCGAGTCCGAGAACCGGTGCTTCACCTTTTGCGGCCTGGGCTGGGACGCCCAGATCCTGAACGACTACGCATGGATTCGGGAAAAGTGCAGGCCGCGCATCCTCTCGCGCCTCATCCAGAACCTGACCGGTTATCTGGCTGCCATCGCGTTCCGCACCATCCCGAAGGTCCTTCTGACCCGCCGGCGCTCCGTGGCAACGGCGCGAAACTACGGATCAACGGTCTATCGCATCGGCCCCGGGGGAGACCTGGAGACCCTCCGTTGCGCACCGGGGAACATCTTCTACCACGGCCCGTGTCATGTGATCGGTGCGGCCACCACCCCTTACTACGGTTACGGTCTCAAGGCCTTCCCCAACGCGATGAAAATCCCGGGGTTCATGCAGGTACGCGTCGTCAGGGCAAGGGTGACGGAAATGCTCTCCCATGTTCCCTCCATCTGGCAGGGGACATACAAGAGCCCGAATTTCATCGACTTTCTTGTCCAGAAGGCACACTTCACCTTTTCGGAATCCATGCCTTTTCATATCGGTGGAGACGCCGAGGGATACCGAAATGAACTCGTACTCAAGGTCTCGGAAACAGCCGTGGATTTCCTGGACTTCGGCAGCCCTCAGGCAACACCCCGCTCGAAATACACATGACTCCTCGGTCGAAACCCGAGCATCTTCTGCGCCTTCCGGGTATCGAGGAGCACACTGTACTTCAATCTGTCCGCATCCACGGAATAATAGTAGCGCGTCAACCCCAACGCTCGCAGGAGGGTGTTGGCGGGTTTGAGGAGGGGCTCCGGCAGGGACACCATGCGGGACCGGTTGATCTCCGCAAAGGTGGAGATCGGGGCCGTATCGGCGCCGGCAATATTGAAGACGCCCTTTACGTTTTTGTGAATCGCAAGCTGGATCGCCTGGATCACGTCCTCCATGTGAATCAGGTTGATGAGGGGATTGAAGCCCAGGGCCCTGAAGTTGACCGGAGAATCGAAAAAGGCGTTCATCTGGCTGCTCACCATGCGGCCGATGATGTTCGAGAAACGCAGGATGACGATATTCACCTTGCGGTTGTCCAGTTTTGACTGGCAGATCATGTCCGCATCCACGCGGTCCTTGATCCAGGGGTCCACATCCGTGTCGAAATTCAGGTCCGCGTTCTCGTCGAGATAGATCGGATTATGCGGTCGGATCTTGTACACCACGTCGCTCGATTTGAAGATGAACTTCTTTACGCTCCCGCTTTCTATACACTTCTCCAGCAGATTGCGGGTCCCTTCCACGTTCAACATGTTGAAGGACTTCTTTTCCCTCGACCCGGACACAATCCGGTTCAGGAAGGCGAGATGGACGACCGTGTTGATCCTGGCCTCCTTGAAATCGCCGGCCAGAAAGAGGTTCGTCAGGTCCCTTTGTTTCAGGATGTTCAGGTTCTTGTAACGGAAGCGGCTCGTATCGAACTGGTTGAAGTAGTATGGCTTGGCCCCCAGGGCCACGCCGATGATCACGCCCACGTTCTTGTCATAATAGAGGGCCTCCGCCAGGCGGCTGCCCACGGTCCCGGTCACCCCGGTAATCAGGACGTTCTTTTTACGCCCCGCAACCCGCCTCTTCTTCCCTGACGGCCCCTCCATCCTTCCCGTTGCCGCCTTCCTGCTCTTCACGGCCCCTTCCTTCTTCTTCGCCATCCTCATCCCTCCGGCAAGGGTTTACGACTCCGGACAAGCGGTCAGCCCTCAGGCCCCTGCCCTTTCCTGGATTTGCTTCCTGTCCTCTTCTTCCCCTGCGGGGGCCTCCCCTCCCACCCTTCCCAGGAGGGCCTTAAAGGGCAAAAGGGAGAAGCCGAAAACCCCCTTCCTTTCACGAAGTCCCGCGTCGATGAGTTCCTGCACGCGCCTCTTGACCGTATCGACCAGTCCGTAGATGATCTCCGGGTCTTTCACCGTGTCCGGCGGATAGTCGCGGTAGAAGTGAAAAGGCTCCCCGTAATAGATGGTATATTTCGTGGGCAGCGGAATCATGCCCAGGGGACCGAACAGGGCCATCAGGGGCGTTATCGGCAGGTACGGAAAATTCAGCGCACGGGCCACAGGCTTCAAATCGAACATGTATGGATATTGCTCCTCCGCCCCGATGACCGCCGTCGGAACGATAGGCGCCTTGTGAACGAGGCTCAATTCCATGAATCCCACATTGAAGCGCCTCAGCCGGTACCGATCGCTGAATTTCTTGCCTGTCCCCTTGTGCCCTTCCGGAAATACCATCACCATCTCGCCCTGTTTCAGGAGTTCCTCGAAGTTCCTTCTCGCCCCGATGATTCCTCCGCACCGGTAGCAGGCCGTATTGACGAAAGGAAACAAGCCGGCGAAATTGTCCACCACGGCCCGCATCGCCCGTGGGCGCTCCATCTTGGCGACCACATCCACACCGATCATCATCGCATCTATAGGCAGAACCCCGCTGTGGTTCGGCGTAATCAGGACGGGCCCCGCCAGGGGCACATTCTCCACACCATGGCTCTCCACGCGAAACCAGCTTTTATAGACTATCTTGCCCGCGATATAGGCCAGCATGGCCGATTCGAGCTCCAGCCCAAAGGGGTCGTATCCAAACCCCAGATCGTTGATCTTGAGCTCCTCCAGCCGCTCGTAATCCTCAGGGGCCAGCATCTTGAGGATGGCCCGTACTCTCTGCCTGGCCTTCTGCTTCATGGATTCTCTCCTTTGCTGCCGACACCCGCGACCTTTCCGGGCAAGGCGCCCGGGCACAACATCCGGCTACCGGAGCCCCAGGACATCCATCATGTCGTACATTCCCGGCGGTTGCCCCGTAACCCACTTGGCGGCCCGGAGGGCGCCCATTGCAAAATTGTCCCTCGTATGAGCCCTGTGCACCAGCTCGATTCGCTCTCCCAGCCCCCCAAAAATCACGGTGTGCTCGCCCACGATGTCTCCGGCCCGCACCGCCAGGATCCCCACCTCGTCCGGGCTCCGGGCGCCGCACCGCCCCTGCCTTCCATAACAGGCCTTCTCCGCCAGGGCGACCTCTCTGGCCCGGGCCACCTCCCGGCCCAACCGCAGAGCCGTCCCGCTTGGGGCGTCCACCTTGAATCGATGGTGCGCCTCCACGATTTCGATGTCGAAACCCTCCCCGAGGATGCGCGTTACGTCGTGGGCAAGCTTGAAAAGGACGTTCACGCCGACGCTCATATTGGGGGCCAGCACACAGGCCACTTCTTTCAGACGCCCGGAAAGCTCATCGAGTTCCGGATCCGTGAAGCCCGTAGTGCCGATCACCAGGGGAATGCCCCTGCGTCCCAGCTCGCCGGCAAGCTCCAGGGTCGCCTGGGGCGCACTGAAATCGATCCCCACGTCCACTTCTTCCGGAAGTTCTTCCCCGGCACCGGAGACCGTCACCCCGAGACCGTCCCGGCCGACGAGCCGGCCCGCGTCCGATCCCACGGCCGGGTGCCCCTCCATCTCCCGCACCCCGGCAAGATCGAGATCAGGGTCCTCCAGGAGAAGCGCGAGGATCCTCCTTCCCATCTTGCCGCCGCCCGCATTCACCAGTACCCTTGTCGCCATGTCCATCCTCCTGCTCCGGTCTTCTGTTCTCCCGTCCGGGTCAGAACAAATCGTCCATGCAGTGCCCATCGTACACCCAGAGGGTATCTCCTTCGAGGAACACCTCCTCGAAGCCCTGCCGCCCCCGCCTCGAGAAGTGAATCACCAGGGTCTCCCCCCCCCTGGTCAGGACGGTCACCGGGGAGGCGAGACCCCACCAGCACGCGCCTGCCAACGCGCCCGCCACGGCTCCCGTCCCGCAGGCCATGGTTTCGTCCTCCACTCCCCGCTCGTAGGTCCGTACGGCGATCTCAGCCTCCCCGACCCTTGTGATGAAATCCACATTCGTGCCCGCCGGGGAGAAAAGGGCGTGGTGCCGGATCGCCTGCCCCACGGCCTTCACATCCACGTCCTCGAGATCCTTCTCCGGAAGGACAACATGGGGGACCCCGGTGTTGACCGAGGCGCCTCGCCGCACGCCCGAAGGCAGGGGGATATCGATTTCCGGACGAAGATCCGTGGGCGGAATCAACTCCAGCCTGACCCGCCGTTCCGTCACAACGGCCCGAATCGGCCCGGCCGCCGTCTCGAATCGCAGCCGTCGCCCTGCGATCCCCTTTTCCACTGCGAATCGGGCCGCACACCGGCCCCCGTTCCCGCACATCTCGGCGGTACTCCCGTCGGCATTGAAAAAGCGCCAGCGGAAATCCGCCTTCTCCGCATCCTCGATGGCGATCAGCCCGTCAGCCCCCACGGAGAACCTGCGCCGGCAGAGCGACCGGGCGAGCATGGGCAGATCCTCCGCCGCAATGATTCCCCTGCGGTTATCGATCAGGATGAAGTCGTTGCCTGACCCGCTGAGCTTGGAGAAGGAAAGCCGGACCCCCCTCATTCCCCTCCTCCCGGAATAGGAGCCGGCCTGGAATCCTGCCGGCCCTTCTGTTCGGCGGGCAGGAACCCCTCCCAGCAGAATTCCTGGATGCGGCTCCTGGAGGCATGGCTTCCATAGGCATCGAGAGGAACCACGCAGTACCGGTACGTACCTGCCGAAGCAGGAGGCTCGTCCAGAAAGGTCACCCGCTTGCCGACCTTCCGTCTCCTGTCGGAAACGGAAAACTGCACGGCTTCCCGCACCTGCCGCCCGTCCGGGCCCTCCCGAACGATTCGGTAACCGCCGATCGTTTTGAGCGCCGCACCGTCGAGGCTCTTCGATGGGAGGGTGAAGGCGACCTTGAGGCCGTCCGGAACGGCCGTCACGGTGACCTTCTCGATCGGGGCCGGCACCACGAGTTCCCGCGGCCGGGGAGGCGCCTTGACCCCGCAGGACGCCGCGAACAGGAGGACGGCGACCCCGATCCCGGCGGAAAAGAGCCGACCCGGCCCGGCCCCTCCCGCAGGCTGTCGAAACCCGCCCATTTCCAAAGGTGGTTGCAAGGCCGGCGAAACCCCTCTGGATGCGTGCTTCCGTACTGGATCCATCCCCTTCGCCTTGGCCCTTGCACCGTATTTTGTCATAAGCCAAGGGCGCTTTTTTCTTTGTCTTTCTCGAGCCGACCCCGCCTCTTCTGCAACTCCGCCCTGGCCCGGCGAAGCTGCCTGAGGACCTGCCTTTTCGCCGTACCTCCGGGGATGTTCCGCGCCTCCACCACCTTTTCGATGCCCAGGATCCTCTCGACACCGGGGCCCGCATCAGGCGCCAGCCTTTCCCACTCCCGCCGCGTCAGATCCTCCAGCTTCTTGTCTTTGTCGAGGCAGTACCGGACCGCCCTCCCGGCGACCGCATGGGCCCGGCGGAAGGGAATCCCCTGTCGAACCAGGTGATCGGCCAGGTCGGTAGCGTTCAGGAAACCCTGCTCCGCTTCCAGGCGCATACGGCCCGCCTCAAAGTGAACGGATCGCAACAGCACCGGGAAGACCGAAAGACAAGCCGCTACCGTGTCGACCGCGTGGAACAGCGGCACCTTATCCTCCTGCATGTCCCGCTGATAGGTCAGAGGAAGGCCCTTCATCAGGACCAGCAGGGCCTGCAGGTCTCCGTAGACGCCGCCGGCCTTTCCCCGGACCAGCTCGAGAACGTCCGGGTTCTTCTTCTGGGGCATCATGCTCGAACCCGTACAAAAGGCGTCGGCCAGGGTCACGAACCCGAACGCCTCGGAGGACCACAGGATCAACTCCTCCGACCAGCGGCTCAGATGCAGCAGAATCATGGAAGCCGCATAACAGAATTCAATCGCAAAATCCCTGTCGCTGACCGCGTCCATACTGTTGGGCGCCACCCTGGAGAACCCGAGCAGCTTCGCCACGAAGGAGGGGTTCACGGGATAGCCGGAACCGGCGATTGCGCCCGCCCCCAGGGGCATGACGTCCACGCGTTCCCGCAATTGGGAAAGGCGCTGTTCGTCCCGGGCGAACATCTGGTAGTAGGCCATCAAGTGATGGGCCAGACGAACAGGCTGGGCCTTCTGCAGGTGGGTGTATCCGGGCAGGAGTACTTCCACCGTCTCCTCGGCCCGATCCAGGAGCACATCATGCAAACCGAGGAGTTGTCCCCGGACTTCATCAACGACCTCCCTCAGGTAGAGACGCATGTCGAGCGCCACCTGATCGTTCCGACTGCGCGCGGTGTGGAGCTTCCCTCCCACATCCCCGATCTTTTCGATGAGCCGGGCCTCGATATTCATGTGGACATCTTCGAGCTGCGAACGAAACCGGAACCGTCCCGTCTCGATCTCTTCGGCGATTTCTTTCAGCCCCTGCTCGATGCGCTCGGCCTCCCCGGCGGCGAGAATCCCCTGGTGGGCCAGCATCCTCGCATGGGCAATGCTCCCGAGAATATCCTGGCGGTACAGCCTCTGATCGAAAGAGACCGACTCGGTAAACCGCTCCACCTCGGGCGCCGTCGCCTCCCGGAAACGGCCGGACCAGGCCTTCTTCGGTCCTTCCAGCCGGTTCTGCTTGCCCTTTGCCTTTTTCACGATTCCTTCTTTCGTTCCTTGACCAGGTTCCGTATCCTGAGCCGCAGCGCCTGCAAACGAATAAATCCCTCGGCTTCCTTCTGATGGTACACCTCGTCCTCCTCGAAGGTCGCGAAATCCTCCCGGTACATACTCTCCGACGACCTTCTCCCGAGAACCGTAACATTCCCCTTGTAAAGCTTCAGGCGCACCGTACCGCTCACGTTCCCCTGGGTTCCGTCGATCATCCCCTGCAGCATCTCCCGCTCCGGAGAAAACCAGAAACCGTTGTAAACCTGGCGGGCGTATTCCGGAATGAGGCTGTCACGCAGGAACATCACTTCCCGGTCCATGGTGATCGATTCCAGGGCCCGGTGTGCCGTGTGCAGAATCGTTCCGCCGGGCGTCTCGTATACGCCCCGCGATTTCATGCCCACGAAACGGTTCTCAACCATGTCCACACGGCCGATGCCGTTCTCTCCGCCCAAACGATTCAGATGTTCCAGCAGGGCAGCGGGAGACATGGCCGTTCCGTCCACGGCGGCCGGATTCCCTTTTTCGAAATCGATCTCCACCACCCGGGCGCGATCCGGCGCCTGCTCCGGGGACACGGTGGTCAAAAACATGTCTTCCGGCGGCTCCGCCCACGGGTCTTCAAGCACCCCGCCCTCGTAGCTCGTATGGAGAAGATTCGCGTCGACGCTGTAAGGCTTCTCCGCCGTAACCGTCACCTGTATGCCCTGCTTGCGGGCGTAGTCGATCAGGTCCTTGCGCGACTTGAAGTCCCATTCCCTCCACGGGGCCACGATCTGGATATGGGGGTCCAGGGCCAGGTAGGTGAGCTCGAACCGCACCTGATCGTTTCCCTTGCCCGTGGCTCCGTGCGCCACCGCTTCGGCCCCCTCGCGGTGCGCCGCGGCGAGCTGACGACGGGCGATCAGCGGCCGGGCCAGGCTCGTTCCCAGCAGATAGGTCCCTTCATAGACCGCGTTGGCCCGCAGCGCCGGAAACACATACTCCGCCACGAACTCCTCGCGCATGTCCTCCACAACGACCCGGCTCGCTCCCGTCTCGAGCGCCCGGACACGAATCGCCTCCATGTCCTCACGCTGGCCGAGATCCGCCACATATGCGATCACCTCGCACCCGTAAGTCTCCTTGATCCATTTCAAGATGACCGAGGTATCCAACCCCCCCGAATAAGCCAGCACCAGCTTTTTCATGGTCTTCCCCTCGTCGATCGCTTTCCCTTTTGCCCCCCGAGGAGCGCCTCGAGAAGCACCTTTTGCGCATGAAGCCGGTTTTCCGCCTGATCGAAAACGATCGAATGCGGGCCGTCCAGCACCTCATCGGTGATTTCTTCCCCGCGGTGCGCGGGCAGGCAGTGCATGACCAGTACATCCTTGCCGGCAGCGGCCACGAGGGCGCTGTTCACCTGAAAGCCCTTGAAAGCCACCCTCCTCCGGGCCCCTTCCTTCTCCTTGCCCATAGAGGTCCAGACATCCGTGTAGAGCACATCCGCGTTCTTCGCGGCCTTCTTCGGAGTATGGGTAACCGTGATCTTCGCCCCCGTCTCTTTTGCCTTCTCCTTCGCCGTACGCAGGATCGCCCGGTCCGGCTCATACCCTTTGGGACAGGCAATGGTCAGCTCCATGCCCATGAGGGCGGCTCCCAGGAGCCATGAATTGGCCAGGTTGTTGCCGTCGCCCACGTAGCCGATCCGTATCCCTTCGAGCCGCCCCCGTTTCTCCAACACCGTGAGCATATCCGACAAAACCTGGCAGGGATGGACCAGGTCGGTGAGCCCGTTGATCACCGGTATCGAAGAGCAACGCGCCAGTTCCTCGGCCACCTCATGGCGGAAGGTCCGCACCACGATGCCGTCGAGCCACCGTTCCAGGTTGTGAGCCACGTCCCCCACCGATTCCCGCACGCCTAGCTGCACCTCCTGGGCGCTCAGATAAATCGAATCCCCTCCGAGCTGACGCATGCCCACCTCGAAGGTCACGCGGGTCCTCAAAGAGGGCTTCTCAAAAACCAGGCCGAGAATCTTCCCCGCCAGGCAGGTATTCCGCCTCCCCGCACGGGTGGAGGCCTTGAGCCTGACCGCTCTTTTCAGGTAGCGGCGGAGGTCCGCCCGGCTGAAATCGGCAAGGGTCAAAAAGTGCCGTGCTTTCGTCGTCATACGACTCCCTCCCCATCCGCGAACGTTGAGGCAAAGACGCTCTCCAGGGTTGCCAGCATCGCATCCACATCGGCCATGGTGACGATCAGGGGCGGCAGGAAACGCAGGACCGTGTCCGCCGTGCAATTGATGAGCAGGCCCCTCGACATGCAGGCCTCCACGATCGGTCCTCCCGCGACCGCCAGGTCCATCGCCTGAAGCAGGCCCCGGCCCCTGACCTCCCGGACCAGGCCTGGATGGCGGCCAGCCAACTCCTCCAGCCCCTCCCGCAGATAACGGCCGACCCTTCGGCAGTTGTCCAGGACGCCTTCCTCGAGGATCGTCTCCAGGGTGGCGAGACCCGCCGCCGTAGCCAGCGGATTGCCGCCGAAGGTGGAGGCATGGGACCCGGGGGTAAAGGCGGCGGCCACGCGATCCGAAGCCACCATGGCGCCGATTGCGACGCCTCCTCCCAGCCCTTTTGCCAGGGTCATGATGTCCGGCGCCACACCGAACGATTCGTGGGCGAACAGGGTGCCGGTCCTCCCGATACCGACCTGCACCTCGTCGAAAACAAGCAACAGGTCCTTTTCGTCGCAGACGGAACGGAGGAACGACAGGTAGTCATCCGCCGGACAGATGATCCCTCCTTCCCCCTGGATCGGCTCCACGAGAATCGCACATGTCTTTTCCCCGATCGCCTCCCGCAGGGCATCCCGATCGTCAAAAGGCACGTGCCGGAAGCCGGCGGCAATCGGGTCGAATCCCTTTTTGATTTTCTCCTGGCCCGTCGCCGCCACGGTCGTCAGCGTTCTGCCGTGAAACGAGTTGGTCATGGTGAGAATCTCAGTCCGCTCCCCTCCGCGTATTGCATGCTCGTAGCGGCGGACGAGCTTGATCGCCGCTTCGTTCGCTTCGGCCCCGCTGTTACAGAAGAAGACCCGGTCTCCGAAGGAGTTTTCCACGATCGTCCGGGCCAGGGCGGACTGCCATGGGATATGGTACAGGTTCGAGACATGCAGAAGGGTCCCGGCCTGCTCACGGATCGCCCGGACCACCCTGGGATGGCAGTGCCCCAGGTTGCACACGGCGAGGCCCGCCACGAAATCGAGATATTCCCTGCCGTCGGCGTCCCAGAGCCGGCATCCCTCTCCCCTTACGGGCGCAATCGGAAAACGCCCATAGGTCTTCATCACATAGCGCTCGGTCAGGTCCCTGACCTCTTCATTGCTTTTCCACATGTTTTTGCCCTCAACCCCCATTGCCGCACGCTCCCCCGCCGATGCCTGCGTGGCCCATGCCCTCACGGTCCCGGCGAAACGCCCCCCCGGACCGGATCAATCCCTGCAGATTTCGGTGCCCACGCCGCCGTCCGTAAAGACTTCGAGAAGCACCGAGTGCTCCACCCTGCCGTCTATGATGTGAGCCTTGCGCACGCCCCGGCTCACCGCCTCGTAGCAACACCGGACCTTCGGGATCATCCCGCCGGTGACCTCCTCGCGGACAAGCAGGCCCTCGAGATCGCTCATCCGTATCGAAGACACCAGGTCGCCCGAGCCGTCCAGGATCCCGGTCACGTCGGTCAGGAGGATGAGCTTGTCCGCGTTCAGGGCCACCGCCAGGCGGCTCGCCACCAGATCCGCGTTGATATTGTATGTCTTGCCGTCCCGCCCGACCCCGACCGGGGCGACGACCGGGATGTACACGCCGCGGTCCATATCCTTGAGGATCTCAGCGTTCACCTTCGCCACCTCCCCGACGTACCCCAGATCCTCCTCCCCCTCTTCCCCTGCCGATCGAACCATCTTGCGGGCCTCGATCAGGTTTCCGTCCTTCCCGCTCAGTCCGATGGCCTTGCCCCCCTGGGAATTGATCAGATGTACGAGGTCCTTGTTCAACTTCCCGGAAAGGACCATCTCCACGACCTCCATCGTCTCCGCGTCGGTGACCCGCATGCCCCCCACAAAACGCGTTTCCTTCCCCAGTCGTTTCAGGGCGGCACCGATCTGCGGACCCCCGCCGTGAACAACGACCGGCCGCAGGCCCACAAACTTCATCAAGACGATATCCTGAGCGAAATGTCTCCGGAGCGCCTCCTCCCGCATGGCGCTCCCGCCGTACTTGATCACGATGGTCTTCCCGTGAAACCGCTGGATATAGGGCAACGCCTCCGTAAGGACCTTGGCCTTCTCCAGATAGCGCTCCATACGTCACCTCTCGGGGATCAGGGGCCGGGAACAGGCCCCGGCCGACACCTGTTCGGCTCGGCTTGCTACCATTACAGGATATAACGGCTCAAATCCTGATCCCGAACCAGTTGGTCCAGCTTGCCATCCACATACGCCGCATCCACGACAATGCGTTCGCCCTTCCGCTCCGGGGCTTCGAAAGAGATATCCTCCAGAAGCCGCTCCATCAGCGTGTACAGCCTGCGTGCGCCGATATCTTCCGCCTCGGCATTCACCTCCTGGGCGAGATCGGCGATCCTGCGTATTGCCGCCTCCTCCACTTCCAACTCCACGCCCTCCGTCTTCATCATCTCCACGTACTGGCGGAGCAGGGCGTTCTCCGGTTCCGTGAGAATCCGGACAAAGTCTTCCGCCGTGAGCGAATTCAACTCCACACGAATCGGAAAGCGTCCCTGCAGTTCCGGAATCAGGTCCGACGGTTTCGCCACATGGGATGCGCCCGCGGCGATGAACAAGATGTGATCCGTACGAACCATGCCGTACTTGGTGTTCACCGTGGATCCTTCCACGATCGGAAGCAGATCCCGCTGAACGCCCTCCCGGGAGACATCCGGGCCGCTGGCATGCTCCCGACCCGCCACCTTATCGAGCTCGTCGAGAAAGATGATGCCCGAATGCTGAACCCGATCCAAGGCCTCCTTGGTCACCCGGTCCATGTCGATCAGCCGCTGGGCCTCTTCCTGGACGAGCATCTCCATCGCCTCGGGAACCTTTACTTTTCTCCGCTTGGTTTTCTTGGGGAAGAGGTTCCCGAACATGTCCTTGATCTGGACATCCATTTCCTCCATCCCGCTGCCGGAGAAGATCTCCACGACCGGAATCTTCCGGTCCGCAACCTCCAGCTCCACAAACCGCTCGTCGAGTCGGCCTTCCTTCAGAAACCGCCGGATCTTCTCCCGGGTGTCCGTCCGGCTTTCTGCAGCCACCGGAACGCCTCCCTCCCCGTCGGAAGCCCTGGCCGGTTCCTCCGCGGGTGGACGGGGGGGCGGAGGCAAAAGCAGGTCGAGCAGCCTCTCCTCCGCTACTTCCCGGGCCCTCCGCTCGACACGGACCTTCTCTTCCTCCTTGACCATGTTCACGGCCAGCTCGGTGAGATCGCGAATCATGCTTTCCACGTCACGACCCACGTACCCCACCTCGGTGTACTTCGAGGCCTCCACCTTGAGAAAAGGCGCCTGCGCAAGCCTCGCGAGCCGCCTGGCGATCTCGGTCTTCCCCACGCCGGTCGGTCCGATCATGATGATGTTCTTCGGAGCGATCTCGTCCTGGAGTTCCGCCGGAACCTGCTGCCGTCGCCAGCGATTCCTCAGGGCGATGGCCACTGCCTTCTTGGCCTCATGTTGTCCGATCACATATTTGTCCAGCAACCGGACGATCTGCTTCGGCGTAAACGGCTGCATGCTCAACCCTGCCCTTCCTCATCCCCCGCCGGCTCTCGGGGCAAGCTCTTCGATTGCGATTTCGCGGTTCGTGTAGATACAGATTCCCGCTGCGATTCCAAGGGCCTCTTCCACGATCTGTCGTGCAGTGAGCGACGTATGGGCGACCAGGGCGCGGGCCGCGGCCAGCGCGTACGCCCCCCCGCTCCCGATCGCGACCACGCCGTCATCCGGTTCGATGACATCCCCCGTACCGGATATGATCAAAGAGCGCTCTTCGTCCATGACCACGAGCAAGGCCTCCAGCCTGCGCAGCACCTTATCGGTTCGCCAGTCCTTGGCGAGTTCCACCGCGGCCCTTGTAAGACTTCCCCGGTATTGCTCCAGCTTCCCCTCGAACTTTTCGTAGAGGGCAAAGGCGTCCGCCGCCGCACCGGAGAAGCCGGACAAAATCTTTCCGTCCTGCATGGTACGTATCTTTTTCGCCCGGGCCTTCATAACCATGTTGTTCATGGTCACCTGCCCGTCTCCACCGATGGCGGTCCCCCCTCGACACCGGACCCCGAGGATCGTCGTTGCATGCATCGTCATGGTTACTCACCCACCAGATGGTTGTAAAACGGCCTTCCCGTTCCCCCTTCGCCTTCACCCTCTCTTTGGCCGTTTGGCCCTCGGATGGACACGATCGTACACCTCCATAAGCCGATCCAGACTGACATGGGTATATCGCTGCGTGGAGGCCAGGCTCGCGTGCCCGAGCAGCTCCTGGATTGTCCTGAGGTCCGCCCCCGAATCGAGCAGGTGCGTGGCAAAGGAGTGGCGCAATGCGTGGGGGCTCGCCTCCCGGGGGAGGCGGAGTCCCCGCACGTAGCCGTCCAATCGCCGTGCGACGCTGCGGGTCGAGAGCCTTCCGCCGAGTCGATTCAGGAACAGGGCGTCCTCCGCGGCCCTTTGCCCTCTTTCCTCTGTTCTCCTCCTTGCCAAAAACGCTTTCCTGCGGGCCAGGTATTTCTCCAGGGCCTGCCCCGCCTTGTCACCGAAGGGCACGATACGTTCCTTGCGCCCCTTCCCCCAGACCCGAAGAACCTGTAGATCCACGTTCACATCTTTGAGGCTCAACCCGACGAGCTCGCTCACCCGCAGCCCGCTCCCATACAAGAGTTCCAGCATAGCCCGATCCCTTGTCCGGATAAACGAATCGCCTCCGGACGCATCGAGAACCCGGAACACATCGTCCACAGACAGGAAGTTGGGCAGCATCTGCTCCCGTTTCGGCATAGCCAGCAAGGCGGCGGGGTTGGACCCAACCCTCCCCTCGAGCAGAAGAAAGCGGTAGAAGCACCGCAAGGCGGACAGCTTCCTCGCCAGCGACGTCTTCCGGTTCCGCGCAAATCGGTTCGACAGGAACCCCCGAATCGCGTAATCGTCCGCCGTCTCGGGGCTGCAGATCTGCTCACGCTCGGCGAGATAGAGCAGATATTGCCTGACATCACTCACATAGTTGCGAACGGTGTGTTCGCTGTAGCCCTTGTTGTACGCGAGGTACGCCGCAAAACCCTGCAACGGCCCTTCAACGCCTTCGGCGTCCTCTTGCGGGTCCCCTCGTTTTCCTTGCATGCCCTTCCGTCTTTCCGCAGGATGTCCCGAAACGGACGAACCTCCCCCTAAAAAAACAGTATTACCATAACGTTAACCCCTGTCGGATGCAAGCGGAGAAGCATCCGCGCCGGTTGGCGGCAGGGAAAGGGGAGGCGTTACCGGGGGGGGCTATTCGATCCAGCTCAGGTCGCCCAGCCCTCTCCGGATGAGAACCGGTTCATCCCCGGTGAGATCGATGATGCTGGAAGGCTCGCCGGGACATTCCTCGACAATGACGATCTCGATCAAACCACGGAAGCGTCTCTCGATTTCTTCCGGGTCGTTCAGGATGGCCCCGTTTTCAACGGTGGCGCTCGTGCTGATCAAGGGCCGACCGAGCCCCTTGACCATATCCTGTACGATCCGGCAATCCGGAATACGCACTCCCACCATCTTCTGCGGGGTCAACATCACCTTCGGGACCAGGGGCGTTGCCGGCAGGATGAAAGTATAGGGCCCGGGCAGCAGCCTGCGGAGGATCCGGTAGGCCGAATTGGAGATCACACCATATTGGCTCAATTCCTTCAGGTCGGAACAAAGGATGCTCACCGGCTTGCGCCGGTCCCGCTTCTTCAGGGCATAGATCTTCTCGATGGCCCGTTTGTTGAGCAGGTCACACCCGATCCCATAGGTGGTGTCCGTCGGATAGCTCACGAGCTTCCCCTCTGTCAGCGCCTCCACCACACGCTGGATATGGCGCTTCTGGGGATTGACCGGGTTGGTATGCAGAAGAACGCTCATGGTTCCACCGGACGGACGGGTTTCTCATCTTTCTCCCGGAATGCCTGTACCTGTATTTGCTATTAAACTGCCTCGGCACGAAGAAAGCAATCCACGACTTCCGGGTCGAAATATGCACCCGAAAGGCCTTCGATCCAGCAGCGGGCGACCTCAGGGGGCATGGCCGCCCGGTAAGGCCTGTCCTCGGTCATCGCGTCATAGGCGTCGGCTACCTGCACGATCCTCGCCTCCAGGGGAATCTCCTCCCCGGCCAGGCCGTCCGGGTAGCCCTTCCCGTCAAAACGCTCGTGGTGGGTCCGAACCGTCCGGCAGATTCGCTCGGGCATGGACACGGATCGCAACGTCTGCTCCCCCCGGAGGGAATGATCCTGGACCAGGAGCGTCTCCTCCAGGGAGAGTATACCGGGCTTATCCAGGATATGAGGCGGCACGTCCAGCTTGCCCACATCGTGCAGCAAAGCAGCCAGTTCGAGATAAAGGAGCCGTTTACCCGCCAGGCCCATCCGGAGCGCCAGGGGCATGCAAAGCCCGCACACCCTCTCCGCGTGGCCTCTCAAGTCGTGGTTGTAGCTCGACATGCTGCCCAGCAGATCGACAACCGATCCCCGCTGCAGCGTAAAGGGATAGTCGCCCTGCATGTTCAACAACAGGTGCTTTCCGCGGACATAGCCCCCGGGGAACATGAGACCCCCCTTTCGTATTCCCTGTAGAGAACTTCCTTGGAAATCCCATGATCAATAAAATCCCACGGGAAGAGTTCGTCTCTCCGACGGTTTCTATACACAAAGAAATCGGGATTGAGCGTGGTTTGTCGAAACGCCTTCTTCCAGTCCGTGTCCCCCGTCGCGCCCTCCAGCACGAAGGGAAGGACCCGCCGGTCGCCCCGGCCGAAGAGGGCCTGCAAATATGCGTACTTGGCCAGGCCGTGGGTCACGTGAATGTTCGGCTCCTTCCGCAGGGAACGCCGAATCTTCTTCAACCGGTCATTCAAGACCCTCTGCTCGGCCATACCGCACCACTGGAAGGGGGACCAGGGTTTGGGCACAAAGGGATTGACGCTGAGGGTAATCTCCCCCATGCGGCGCGTGTCCTTGGCCGCCCGAAGGAACCTGTGACGGATTCGCTTCGCCAGATCGATAATCGCCTCTACGTCCCCATCGCTCTCGCCGGGAAGGCCGATCATGAAATACAGCCGCATGCCGAAAATCCCGTATTCGGCCAGCCTGTCCGCGGCGAGCAGGATCTGCTCATCATCGAACCCCTTGCGCAGCCTTCGCCGCAGCCGCTCACTGCCCGCCTCCGGGGCCAGGGCCACCGTCTTCTGTCCGCTCGCCCGAAGGGCCTCGAGGAGCCTGTCGCTCAACCTGTCCAGGCGCAGGGAGGGAGCGGCAAGCCTGCCCCCCCTCTCGAGGAGCCACGTACACAGGGCATCCAGGCCCGGATAGTCGCCAAGGGAAGCACAGACCAGCCCCAGCCGCCGTTCTTTCCCGATCCCCTCCTCCAAGTCAGGCTTCAAGGCCTCGAGGCTCCGGTACCGAACCGGCCGATAGATAAATCCCGTCGAGCAGAACCGGCAACCGCGGCTGCACCCCCTTCCAACCTCCACCAGGTGAAGCCCCGAAAGCTCGGTGTCCGTGGCAAAGACGGTTGTCCCCGCACCGGCCTGGTTCAAGTCCCGAACCCATCTTCTTTGTACCTTTTCCGGGGCCCCCTTTTTCGGTGTGAAGGACGCCAGGGTCCCGTCCTCTCCGTACCGGGGCTCGTACAGGGCCGGCACGTAAACGCCCCGCACCGAAACCGCCTCACAGGCAAAGGCCTCCCTGCCGGCGGATCCGCGCCGTTTTCGATACACCTCCAGGATCTCATCGAGGGCCCCCTCGGCTTCCCCAAGCACAAAG
>WFRX01000242.1 GCA_015486285.1 bacterium | reverse complement strand
TAGCTGTCCGAGATGGTGTACATGTAGGCGATCTCGAACTCCAGGGTCCGCCAGTCCGCGTGGATCGAGGGGATCAGGGTGAGGGCCTTGGGCTCCACCTCGTACATCGCCACCAGCCGGGGCGTGAGGTTGCCGCTCAGGTAGTTCGTCGTTGCGATGAAGATGAAGGTGTTGCTCCACTCCGGCCAGTAGAGGGTCTGGCCGTGGGGCCCCTGCCAGGGCTGCAGGATCGTCTTGTCCTTGTAGTCCATGATCTTGCTGCCCACGTATTCGAAGATCAGGGTGAACTGGTTCGGGCTCAGGTAGGGTATGTACATGAACCGGTCCAGTCCGATCCCGTATTTCAAGACGTCGTAGTGGCTGATCCGGCCCGAGCTGAAGGGAAGCACCTCGTCCCCGAAAAGGCTTTCCACGAGGTCCTGGGCAGGGGGCAGGGAGAGCACATCGCCGATCGTGACCGACGAGAGGGGCGGGGGCAGGTAGATCTTGCCTCCCAGGGAGGTGATCAGCTCCCCGATGCTCCCGCCGGTCATCATCGGCACGTTCTTGAAAAGGGCCATTTCACCCCGCAGCACCGTATCGATCCATCCCCAGTAATAATTGAAGCTGCCCCCATACACATCCACCTTGTCGGTGGTGAGCACCACATCGATCTTGTGGCCTTGCAGCATCCAGCCCAGCGGATCGCCCCCGATGTTCCAATCAGGCAGGTGGATCGTAGGAAAGCCGTCCACGTCCACGTTCGGGACCGGAACGTCGGAATACGTACGATAGTAGGCGAAGTTCAGGTCCAGGCCGCCTATGACGAAACCGATCTTGGCGCCGTAACGGTCCGCGTCGTAGTCGTTACTGACCTGGTTCACGTGTTGCTGGAGGCTGGCCAGGGAGAAGGGATCCTCCAGGTCCTTCACCGTGGTCCGGCCGATCGGGGGGATGATGGGCGAGCCGTCGATGATGTCTTCCCCGTTCCTGTTCTCGATGGCGCCGGGCACGTAAAAGCCCTCGATCGATGCGTCGGAGAAGGGGCCGATATCGCCCAGGCTGATCGTCGTCCGTGTCATGAACAGCGGCCACCGCCGCTCGAGCAGATCCACGGCAAGGCTGGAGTTGTCCAGGGGGTTTATATTGTCCAGGACCCTCAGCGTACTCATCTCGCCCCAGACGATGATCTGCCGCCCGATACGCTCGAACACCGGACCGCCGGTCAGATCCAGGTAGCCGAGAAACAGGTCCGCATCCCACTTGAGGTCGTTGATCTGGTCCCGGTTGTCGAACAGGTAATACCGCCGCGTGTCATCGTCCTTGAGCACGTCCGGGCCCACGTCCCATGCGCTGTCATAGAAGAACCGGCCCTGGAGGAAGTAGCTCACCCCCAGCCAGGGCAGGACACGCCCCAGATCGTGTTTCCACTCGAGAAACATGAGATTCCGCTGGGAAACCAGGTCCCAGGCCTCGATCGGGATCGGGTTGTTGTCCGGCGTGGAGCATGTCCGGAAGGTGGCCTCGGTCTTGAACTTGCCGATCAGGCTCCACTGGCCCTGTTTCTTGTCCGTAAGGAGGGCCCGGGCGGGCGGCCCGTCCAGGAGCAGGCCCGCCAGGACCCCGGCCAGGACCAGGGCGACGCCCCGCAGGCCCTTTGATCCGTTCCCCGGCGGGTCCGTCGTACTCCCGCGGCCAGGGCCGGACCGGGCCGCCAGGGCCGGTAGCAGCAGGGCCGCCCAGCCGGCCTGGAACAGAACGGCCAGGGCAGGCACCAAAAGCATCCGAGCCTGGAATTTCAGCCCGATAAAAAACCAGGGCAGGCAGGCCGTAAACAAGAGAATCCCGGTGAACAGGACGACACCGGTTCTTCCACGGACATCTTCCCCCTGTCCGCCGTGGGCACCGGACAACCCTGTAAATAGATAACCGAAGAAAGGGCCGAAGCCGGCGGCGGCGGCCAGGGCCGGCACCACGGGCATGCTGATCTTCATGCCCACGGCCGCCATGACGATCCAGACCGAGGCCTGGGCCGCCAGGACCGGAAGTAGAATGACCACACCGAGCAGCAAGGATCCCGTAGCCAATACGCCCAGGAGCAGGGCCAGGCCGAAGGCCAGGGGCAGTATCCTGTGATAGGCCCGGCGCGTTCCGTCGTTGACCGCCTTGGTCATGCCGAGCAACCCGCCACCGAGCCGGAAGCGCACCCTGTCGGACGGATGCCCGTCGATGTAGGCCTGCATCCTGGATGCGTACCGGTCGATGGCACGGGTATCGCCGCTGGGGAAGAAGGGCGAGATCGTGGCCTCGGTAAAGGTCTTGTCCACGAAGGACTCCACGCCTCCCTCGGCCACCACAAGGTCGGCCAGCCGCCGCACCTGTTTTTTGGAGATTGGCACGACCTGCCACTTGGGATTTCCATCCATCAACGTGTAACGGGCCTCCCGGACCATCATGTCCAGGGCGATGCTGTCCCGGGCGCCTGCCTGCTCCCGCAGGAAACGACTGAAGTCGCCGAGGTCCCCGATCGCCTCCGGGTCGAGCAGCCCGCCCCTTTCCCCGGCCCTTGCATAAACGAGCAATTGCCACGGCCCCATGAACTTGCGGCTGAAAAGGTCGAAACACCGGTTCCAGGGATGCGCCGGGGAAATATACGAGTACCCGGGTACGTTCTCGCCCACCCGGAGGCCCGCGGCAGCCAAAATGCCTGCTCCGAGGGTCCCAAGCAGAAGGACCAGGACCAAACCCCGGCGCCTGCGTCCCGCGGGCGAAGCGGGCGGGATCGCGGGGCCTTTCATGGAGAGGCTCCCGGAGGCCGCGGCTTTCCTGCCGCCCGGACCCGGCAGGAACGAAAGCAATACCGGGCCTCCTAATAGCAATACCCCGATCGTACCGGCGAGCCAGCAGAGGCCGAAGAACCCAAGCCCCCGGATCATCGGAACGGGGACGGTTGAGAGGCCGAGCGTCACGAGCCCCGCGGTCAAGATGGATGCCGCGATCCGGATCCTCCCAAAGGCGTGGGTGATCGACAGGCTCTTGTCCCCCGTCTCCCGGTAGGAGCGCTCGTATTCCCTGATGACCGGTACGCTGTAAGCAAGGGAAAACAGCCCGAGGAGCAAGGGGAAGGGCAAGGCCATGGGATTGAAGGGCATGTGGCTTGCGACAAAGATTCCCAGGGCCCAGACCATGGAGCAGCCCATCACGAACAAGGGGAAGAGGACGCCGAGCAGGCTCCGGGTGTATGCGGCGAGCAGGAGTACCAGGAGGGCCGCGGTCAGCCCGGCGGCCAGCGGGACCTGGCGCCGTCCCATCGAGGTCATCTGGGCCTCGATGAGCTGAGGCCCCATGAAATAGATCCTGTGTCGTTCGTCTTCCTCCCGGGCCCGGATCGCCCGGGTGCCCTCGAGCAGGCTCGATGCAAGGGCCGTCGAAACCCGTTTCCTGTATGCCTCGAAGGGCAGGCCCTCTTTTTCCCGGTCCGAGAGCCGCCGGTAGCCGGTCCTCGCCTTCTGCTCCGGGTCTGCCAGCGCGGCCGTAATCATCGCCGTCGTTCCATCGTACGAAACGTACCGGCCCGGACCCATCGGGTTGACGGCCACTCTCCGTTTCAGGCCCTGGAAGGCTTGGGGGCTGTCCGGCCACCTGCGGCCCAGGATCGGCTCGATGCTCAAGCCGTCCGAGCTGAGACGATAATGGTTCATGCCCCGCGTCAAGGAGAGGATTCCGCCCGGGAGGATCCCCTCGATCCCCATCAGGTCCTTGGTGATCCGGTCGATTTTGTGGAGGGCCTCCGCATTGTAGATATCCCCGCCCCGGACCTCCAGGAGCACGATGAGCATCCGCGGCTCGGGGGCCATCTTCCGGATCGCCTCCAGGGCGGGCAGATAGGGATGCCCCTCCGGGTACAGGGAGTCCAGCGGATCGGGGCAGGCCCGGAGGTCTTTCAGTCGGATGCCGCACAGCACGGTCGCGGCCACCAGGAAGAGCGCAAGCACGAGTCGGAAACGCAGGACGAGACGCACGCCCGGCATCCCGGCCCCAAACCCGTTGCGAATGTCCGGCCACCTCACCACGATCCCGCCCCCCCCGTTCCGGTGTCGATGTCGCCCGCGGGCTTCCACCAGGTCAAGCGCCCCGCCTCGAACCTCCCGATCGCACCGTTCCGGCCCGCGATCAGGCCTACGATACGGCCCGACGGGGTCCTCATCAGGTTGAGTCCGGAGAGCCATGCCCGGGTGATCCTGTCCGGTACGGGCAGCATGCGCCAGGTTGAACCGCTGTCCGATGTCTCGAGAACGATCCCTCCCGAGCCTGCGGCGAGGCCCACCCCGCCCACCATGTCGATGCAGAACAACTCCGGCCCCTGGAATGCGGTCCGGCCCTCGGTCCAGGTGCGGCCCCGGTCGTTCGACACCACCAGGGCGCCGTCCACGCCGACGCCGTAAACGGCACTTCCATCACAGGCCATGTCGTAGAGGGCCCTTCCCTCCATCGTGTCCGGGTCGTAGAGGGGCGAGCGGACCTCGCGCCATGTGAGGCCATGATCCGCGGTCCGGAAGATCCTGCCGGCATCCCCGCCGATGCAGGCCTCTTCCGGAGAGATCACGGCCACGGCGAGCAGGTTGAAGGCCTCTCCAAGGGTCTCGGGCGGCTGGAAGGGACACCGGTTCCAGATCCTTCCTCCGTCGGCCGTGGCCAGCACGACGCCGTCCGCCCCGACCGCGAAGCCGTGGCGCGGGTCTGAAAAGTCCACGTCGAGGAGGTAGGCATCCACGCCCGAAGACTGGCGTCGCCACGTCGAACCGCCGTCCGGGGAGTGCAGGATGGTTCCGCCCTGCCCCACGGTCCACCCGTCCCGCCCGCCGGGAAAACAGACGGCGGCCAGGGCCCGCCTGGTCCCGCTCGGGGCCGGGGCCCAGGCCTTGCCCCCGTCCTGTGTGATCAGGATGCGCCCCCGATCCCCCACGACCACGCAGGTCGACTCCGAGACAACGGCCGCGCCGAAGAGGTTGGAGCAAATACGAAGGAGGGCCGGGCTCTCTGTCGCACTCGTGCGGGCCGCGCCCAGGCAGAGCCCCGCACATACCACAACCGCCAGGACGGTTGCGGTGTGTACAGAGGACCGCCGGGTTCTTTTCATCACAAGGTTCCTCCCCCGCGGCGTGCGACGGCGGACTCGATCGAAGAGACGCGGGACGGCCATTTTTGCGTTGACTGTGTCGGAGAGCTTTTGGTAAAAAGGCTGGGGTTCATCCACCCTCTGTCGACAACCACAAAAGGATGTAAAAGACCATAGTATCGGGCGCTTTGTCAAGTATTTCCCGGCCTTGCGTGGTCGTTGCGGGTTCGGCCCTGGACCGGACGCGCTC